>CAJFVY010000001.1 GCA_904420615.1 uncultured Bacilli bacterium
ATATCTAATGGAACTTCCGCTATTTTTCTTAACATTGTAATTATCTTTTATCCTTCCACTCATGATATAAAATATCTTTTAAAACTAGCATGGCATCAAGTTCACTATAATTATAAGCCTTTTGTAAATCATCTAATATCTTTCTAATCTCTTTAGTATACTTTTCTACATCTATTTCTTCCCTATAAGTTGCTAACACAGGATATTTACTACTCCAAGCTTTAGTCCAATTTACTTTGTTTTGATTATCTTCATTAGTATCTTTTATAATATTTTCAATATCTTGCATATTATTCTTCTTCTATTGACTATGTTTCTTCTTCCATTTCTTTATCTGTTCTAATCTTTCTTTAAATCTAATTTCTTTCCCTTCAGTAGTAGGTTCATAATAGACTCTACCTTTTAAAGAAGGAGGAAGACACTCCATCGTTGTTAGTTTATCTTTACTGTCATGGGCATATTGATAACCTTTGCCATAGTTTAAATCTTTCATTAACTTAGTAGGAGCATTTCGAATGGTTAAAGGAACTGGTTCTGCTAACATCTTTTTAGCATCAATGCTCGCTTTCATATAAGCAGTATAACAAGCATTAGATTTAGGTGCTAAAGACATATAGATAACCGCTTCTGTTAAGTGAACATTACACTCAGGATAACCGATAAAGTGACATGCATGATAAACATTAATCGCTACATTCAAAGCATTAGTATCAGCAAGTCCTATATCTTCTGATGCAAATCTTGTAATCCTTCTAGCAATATATAGAGGATCTTCCCCTGCTTCTATCATTCTAGATAACCAGTAAACGGCAGCATCAGGATCACTATTTCGCATTGATTTATGTAAGGCAGAAATAATATTATAATGTTCTTCACCATTCTTATCATATAATAAAGTCTTTTTAGTTAAGCATTCCTCGATTATTTCTTTTGTAACTTTAATAGTCCCATCTGATAAAACATCGGAATTAGTCACAATCATATCTAAAGAACTAAGAGCACTTCTAGCATCACCATTAGAAAAATCAGCAATTATTTTTAAAAGATCATCTTCTATCATAACTTTTTCATTACCAAAACCTCTTTTATCAGTAATCGCTCTTTTTAAGATAACTAAAATATCATTACTAGTTAATTCTTTTAAAACAAATACCCTACATCTTGAAAGTAAGGCGTTATTAACTTCAAAGGAAGGATTTTCTGTTGTCGCTCCTATTAAAACAATAGAACCTTTTTCAACAAAAGGCAAGAAAGCATCTTGTTGAGCTTTATTAAATCTATGGATTTCATCAACAAAAACAATTGTCTTAAAACCCAATTTTTTATTAGACTCAGCTTCTTCCATTACCTTTTTTATTTCTTTAATCCCAGAAGTTACTGCAGAGAAAGTAATAAATTCTGATTTAGTCTCATTAGCAATTATTTTTGCAAGAGTCGTTTTACCAACTCCCGGAGGTCCCCAAAAAATCATAGAAGAAACATTATCACTTTCAATTATTTTTCTAAGTAATTTATCTTTACCTATTAAATGAACTTGTCCTACAAATTCATCTAAATTAACAGGACGCATTCTAGATGCTAAAGGTTCATTCAAAGGATTTTCAAAAATACTTGTCTGTTCCATATTATCACTGCTTTCTGTCTTTATTATATCGCACAATTGTATATAATAATAGTAAAATTCCTACTATATTAATACCAATAGATAGTCCTAATAATAACCCACTTGTAAATTCTTGAAAATTACCATTATCACTAGAAAAAAATGATAAAGCAAAATATAATAGATTACCTAAAATAATAAGAGCCACACTAATTTTTAATCTTTTTAACATGTTTATCTCTCCTAACTTTTCTAAGACTATTATACTTTAGAAGATTTAGTTTTACAACAAAAAGACTGACAGCACTATATCAGTCCAATTTAAAATAACAATTATAAATTTTAATCAATCTTATATATATAATTATCTTTTCTAGGTTTTGCTTCTACTTCCATATCAGGATAACCTAAGATACAGTGGCCTATTCCTTCATAGTCGTCAGTAATTCCTAAAGACTTTAATAGTTCTTTTCCTTCTTCAGTTTCAAACTCCTCTTGCGCACGATGTATCCAACAACTTCCAAGTCCTAAAGAATGGGCTGCTAGCATCATATTCTCCATAACTAAACTACCATCATAGATATAAGTTGGTACAGTTTTATCTGCTAGCACAACTATTACAACGGGAGCACCATAAAAAGGATCAGTATCAGTCCCCATAATCTTAGCATTTAGTTTAGATAACTTATCTCTTACCTTTTTATTAGTAATAGCAATGATGATAGGAGACTGTTTATTCATCCCAGTTGGAGCATATGTTCCTGCTTTTAAAACTTCATCTATTAACTCATTTGGAATCATATCCCTTTTATATTTTCTTATACTTCTTCTTTCAACTATATTTTTAATAACTTCATTCATCAATTATTCCTCCTACTATTAAGTATATCATTTTTAGGAAAAGAAAAATAGAGTACAAATTAAATCTATACTCTACTTTTTCTAACAATTTTCATTACTATATAAGTTATCAAAGCAAATGATAAAATAATAGAAAATATTTTTAAATAATATATAAAAGGATTTTCATTATAATCAAAAAATTTAAACTCATTAACTAAAAACATATCTTTCCATAGTTCATTATCAATAAAAGCACAAATACCAAATATTATTAATAAGAAAATAATTAAGTAATATACATATTCAAAAGCACTGTTTTTAGCATTTTTAGCAAGTCTATTAAGCATGATATTTAAATGGAGTCCTAAGTGTATTCCCATAAGAACAAAAGCCCAAGAGGTTGATACCATATGTAAGTTTCTTCCAAACATGGTTGTTCTAATATTTAAGAATGAAAAAACTGGATTTATGTCAAGTTTTAGGACACTTTTTTTTACACATTTTATATTTCCGTATTTAAATTTATTCCAATTCCTCTATTTGTAATG
>CAJFVY010000002.1 GCA_904420615.1 uncultured Bacilli bacterium
ATCTCTTTCTTATGGACAATCTCTGCATCATAATATGCATTATATTTATCATCTATTCCTAGTCTTTTTAATTCCTCATACATCTTCTTTCCCTCCTCACTTTCTCCTATTATTTCTTCTAATTCTTCATAACTTTTCGCTGTAAACACCGATAAATACATCTCATTCTTATTACTCCCATTATATCGTATTTTCTTATAATTTAAAAGTGTATTTCATTTTTTTTTATTCCTTCTATTACTAAATTATATTAATTGATAACATCCTATATCAATTCCTGTTGTATACTTAATTACTTCTTCAAAAAAATAACGATAATTCTTCTTTTTAAATAGATATTTAAATGTACTATCACTTAATAATGAAATGTATCTAGGCTTCATCTAGTTCCTCCTTTTTATTAGTGGAACCACTTTATCATAAGAAGAAGCCTTTGACAAATTACTCAATTGTCTCTATTTACACAAAAAACTAGCTAAAATTTTAATTTCTTTCCTCTTAGCTAGTTAGTATTCTATTTTTTACAATTCAAACTATCTCATCTTTTCATTTCTTATCTGTTTTTTACTTTTTAATTTTTTAAATATTATTTTCTTTTTTTAAGTAATCTAAAGCTTCAAGAGACTGTAGATTAAATTCTTTTCCTTGTTCTAATACTCTTTTTCTAGTTTGCTCTAAAGAATAAATAATAGCTTTATCAAGTGATAGAAAAGCTAATTTTCTAGCTTGAACAGCAACATCATAAGTCCTCCCAATTTCTATTTTATCAGCAATATAAACTATTTTTTCTAATAGACTCATATCTTTCTTAGCTAAAGTGTGATACTTAATAGCATCTACCATATCATCACTAAATTCAAATTCTTCTTTAGCAATAATAGCACCAATATCAGCATGGACTAACTTTCTATATTCTTTATCCAATAGATGATGTGGCAAATGATGCTTTAAAACAAAATCTTTTACTTCTTCTTCCTTCATATCTTTGGCATTATCATGTGCTAAAGCAGCCATATAAGCCTTGTTACTATCACATTCATAAAGTTTTGCTAATTCTTTAGCCATCTTAGCAGTATTAAGACTATGTTGATATCTTTCTAAAGATAGTCTTTCTTTTAATATTTTTTTTAATTTTTCTTCCTTAATCACGATATCACCCAAACATATTATTTCACAAATTACTTTTTTGGTAAAGTAATCTTCACTACTGTTTCTATTCCCTCTTTAGAATAGAAATTTAAAGTCCCGTTATGCAAGGTAATAATTTCACGAGATAAAGATAAACCTAGTCCTGAACCTTTCTTCTTCGTAGTAAAAAACATCTCACAAATATGATTCAAAGTATTCTCATCCATACCAACTCCATTATCCTTAATAGTAATTTCTACCATAGTTGGAAGTTCTTTTAAACTAACTTGTACTTTACTACAGTTTTTATTAGCATCCTTAGCTTCTATAGCATTTTTCAAAAGATTAATAAAGACTTGTTTTAAACGATTATAATCGCCAACAATATAGCATTCCTCTTCTGGAATTTTAAAATCTACCTTAATATTATTTTTTTGAAAAAGTGGTTTAAGTGATCCTTCTAGTTCTTCAAAAAGCATATATAAATCAAGTTCTTCTTTTTGAATTTTAATTTTTGTATAATCTAAAAAATCATCCATTAACGTTAATGTTCTTTCTATTTCATCTTTAATAATTGGAATATATTGATGAACTTTCTTCTCATTATTTAAATCAATCATATCTAAATAACCTTTACAAACAGCAATAGGATTTTTTATTTCATGAGTTACTTTAAATAAAGAACTGCGTAATTGTTTTTCCTGTTCAATATCACAAAGACTATTATTTAACCTAATAATTTTTTCACACTGATCTAGAAAATATAAAACTAAATTAGAAATAACATAGAAAACAAAAATTAAAAATAATAAATATATTAAATTTGCTTGATAACTACCTGTTGGATTAATAAACCAAAATACTTCTAATGATAGAACAAAACTTTTTATAACTACAAAAATATTAATAATTTTTATTGGACTCGTAATTTTATTATAAAGAAAAGTAAATACAATAAAGTAAGTTACGTATTCCATTAATAACAATATTATATTAATTTGTAAGAAAAAATATTGATAAAATACTAAGATTAAAGATACAACTATGGCAAAATTATTTCGTTTTTTAAAATAACAAATCAAAAGTGGAATATCAAATAACATAGTAGGACAGCAATCAGAAAATGCCATGCCATAACGTAAAACGAAATAAAGAGAAGAAATAATTGCGATTTCTAAGGTTACTTTTCCCTCTTCGTCATTTAAATTTTTCTTATATATGATATATAACAAATAAGCCGCTAATGGAAATAACAAGAAAATACAGTTATTTATAATAATTTCAAGATAAGTCATTTTTCTCCCTCCTTGAAAAAATTATATGCTATTTACTTAGTCGTTTTTTGTCGAAAATTATCAAAAAAATAATATTTTGTCGAAAAATATTATTTATTTTAAATCATCAATATATTTTTTTAATTGTTTAGATTCAGGACCTAAAATAATCTTTAATTGATTGTCAATTTCTACAATACCTTTAGCTCCTAATTTTTGAATAGCATCTTTATTTGCTAGTGATATATCTTTTAAAGTAACAATAAAGCGTGATAATTTTATTTCAGTTTGAAGAATATTTTCCTTTCCCCCTAAATATTCTACTAACTTATTTAAATCTAACCCTGCATCTTTTTTATTTGCTTTTAAGATTGCTAGTAAAATAATAATTAGAACAACAAAAATAATAATATACTCTATATAATCCATAAAATCCCTCTTTCTTTTAATAATATTATTATACTATTTTTTAACTCATTTGAAAAGTAACAAAATATATTAGACATTATATAAAATTTAAATTTATCATACGTACTATCACTTATTCTAATAACTCTAATATTATAATTCTTTTAAGTTATAATAAAAATGTTATAATATTGTTAAGTTATTAATTTACAGGTGACGTTTATGAACTATGATTTATTAAATAATATGATAGATTATATTGAAAAAAATTTAACAGAACATATAAAATATAAAGATCTAGCCAGAATAGTTGGTGTATCAGAATACTCCCTTCAAAGAATATTTATGTTTATAACAGGGGTATCTCTTTCAGAATACATTAGAAAAAGGCGCTTGAGCAAATCATTTGAAGAATTAAAAACATCAAATATAAAAATAATAGATTTAGCTTTGAAATATCAATATGAATCTGCTATATCATTTTCAAGAGCATTCAAAAAATTATTTGGTATTACACCAAGTGAATGTAAAAAAAGTACCAAAAGTTTTAAATTATTTCCTATTATAAAATTTAATAATAATGAAAATTATGATGAACTTGATTATGAAATAAAAAATCTTAATGAAATTACCGTATATGGTAAAAAGACTGTCTCTAAAACATATGATGATTCTTTATATAATATTAGAAAGTTATATAATGAAATAAAAGAAAATGGTTTATATAAGAAATTTAATCAAACTTTACAATATGGAGTATCTTTCTATAAGAAAAATAAATTTACTTATTTAGTAGGATGTGAAAAAGAATATAGTAATACTGAAAAAATTATAATTTCCAAAGGCAAATATGCCATATTTAATGTTGGTTCAAGAAAACAAAAAGATATTGTTAAAACTGATAAATGCATTTATTCTAGATGGCTACCATCTACGAATTACAATATTATAAAAGAAATACATATTGAACTTTATACTAAAAATAATTGTTATATTTATATTCCAATAATAGAAGGTAAACAAAATTAGAATCAGATTTGTTTATCTTTTTTTATTTTATTTTTGTAAGATTGTATAAAAGGAGTTATAACATGAAAAATAATATAAAAATAGTTTTAGCAAAACCAAAAGATCTAGATGCAATTCATGAAATCTTAATTCAAAGATGTAAATGGTTTAAGGATAATCATATTGATCAGTGGAAACTTGATTGGTATCCAAAAAAATATAATAATGAGTACTTTTTAAAACAAATAAAAGAAAATTATTTGTATGTGGCTAAAAATAAAAAAGAAGTTGTGGGTGTCATGTTACTGAAAAAGAAAGATGAAAGGTATTGGAGTAATGATAATAATTCATATTTTTTACATCACTTTGCAACAAAATTAGGAAATAAAGGAGTTGGAAAAATTATGCTTAAATTTGCATGTAATAAGTGTTTAAAAGATAAAAAGAAATATTTAAGATTAGATTCCAAAAGTAGTAATGATCGCTTAACAAAATATTATGAAAGTATGAGTTTTATTAATGTTAAAGTTAATAATAACGGAATATATAAATATAAATTATGGGAAAAGAAAATAGAAAATTAATATTATAGAATAGCTAAGTAAGGAAAAGTAAAAATGGAGTTAAAAGAAGTAATTGATAAAAGAAAAAGTATAAGAAAATATATTAAAAAGGATGTTTCTAAAGAAGCGTTAGAATATTTAATTAAAAATGCTATATTAGCACCATCTGCTAAAAATAGACAGCCATGGAAATTTGTAATAGTAAAAGATAAAATCAAAAATAAAATAGCAGATATGATGATAAAAAAAGAAAAGGAATTATTACTTGCAATGGATAGAAAAAACAGTTCTGTTATGAATACTGCCAAAATAATTAAAGAAGCGCCAATTTTAATTTTAGTATTAAAAGAATATGATAAAAATTGGATGATAAGTGATTGTCTTTCAATTGGTGCTGCCATTGAACATATTTGTTTAAGTGCTACTAATTTAGGATTGAGATCTCTTTGGATTAGAGATACCGTCTATGTTCAAAAAGATATTGCAAAATTAATAGGCCATGAAAATATGCAGGTAATTTCTGCAATTTCTATAGGATATTCCAACCAAGAACCTAATCGTAGACCTAGAAAAGAATTAAAAGAGATTTTAGAGTGGTTTTACTAAAATCTTTTTATTTAATTCTACAAATGACCTATCCTTAAGGAAATTTTAACATTTAGTCGCATAAACTAGAAATATAGGTAACTACCTACACCAAAAATATGGTAATGAATACCTTATATTAGATAATAGATAAGAGGTGGATTAAATGAATTCAAATGAAAACTGTTGCTTCGCAAGGCTACTTAAAGTAATCGATATTCTTCAAAAAAATTCTAGCGGTGATGTATGTGTAGATGAATCATGTACAAGACCGTTCTTAGGTGGTAGTCCTAATGTTATATGCTTTAATACTAGACCAGTAACTTTCTACACTTGTAATGGATCAATTTTTACAGCTAATTATCAAGTTGGTAATGAAACTAGAACATCATCTGTTTTTAGAGTTGAGAATATTGATGGTTGTTGTGTAAAATGTCGAATCTTAGAAGCTAACCCAGATGGATCAGATGCATCAAGAGCATACTTAGCAACAAATCAATTTATTACAATCAATTTAGATTGCATCTGTGTCATTAGTTGTCTTGATGATATAATTATTGATTGTCTATAAGAAGGAGGAAAAATTATGTGTAATTGCAACAAAGAAAGCCAAAATAAAAATTGCCTAGCTGATATTTTAAATACTATTCTATGTTTACAAGAAACTGATCATTCTACTTGTAATGCTTCAGGATGTGATAAACCTTTTTTAGGACCTAATCCTAGCTTAATTTGTTATAATACTAGACCTATTAATCTTTATAATTGCTGTACTGGTACTCTTTGGTCATTTCCTTATACCATAGGAACAACTTCAGGAACATCTAGTGTATTTCGAGTAGAAAATATGGATGGAGATTGTTGTACTTGTCGCGTATTAGCACCTAATACTTTAGGAAATAGTACTGAAGAACCATTTGTTACAACTTCTACATTTATTACAATTAATTTAAATTGCGTCAGTGCAATTAAATGTTTGGCTGATACCTTTGTAAGTGGTGTTTAAAAGATCCCATCATTAATCGATGGGATCTTTTATTTCAAAAGAAGTAATCATTGATAGTGGAATACTCTCATTATCTAAAGTAATAATAGAAGTATTAGTCCTAGTAGCTAAATAAGTATCTATTGTTTTACCAGCAAAAGTGATTCGAACTGGAATATTAAACGAATAGCCTCTAGTATTAAAAACTCGATCTAATTTATCTTTTAAAGATAATGTTTCAGTAGGCATATCTTTTTTTATTATTTTTTCTATATGATTATCTTTTGAATAATAATAGTTACTATTATGAGCAGTTGGTATTTTATCACTATCAATTTTAAAAATAGGTGGTAAATTTTTAGCCATATTATTCCTCCTATTTCATTTTATGTTTTTTCATCATAAAAATTGCTAATATTTGGTATAATACTATTAGACGAGGTGATAATATGTTTAAAAAGAAATTAAAATTAGACTATGGCATTATAATAGCAGTAATTCTTTTTGCTATTATTAGTATTATTACTATTTCAAGTGCCCTAACCTATCTATCACCTACTCTTGGAAATCTAGCTTTAAAACAGGCTATGTGGTATGCAGTAGGAATTATCTTAGTTATTATTATTATAAAACTCAAAAATAAATTTTTATATCGTAATGCTTGGCTTTTTTATTTTGTACTCAATTTATTATTATTATTTCTATTGTTATTCGCTCCAGAGATTAATAATAGTAAATGTTGGTTTGTAATTCCAGGTATTGGTAGTTTTCAGCCAAGTGAATTCATGAAAATTGGTTTAATGTTAGTTTTAGCTACTATGATTACTACTTTTAGAGAAAAGAAAAAAAGTCCATCTTTAAAAGATGAAGGATTGTTTTTATTAAAAAGTTTATTAATTGTTATAATACCTAGTATCTTAACTTTTTTAGAACCAGATACAGGTGCTGTTATCATTTATTTTATTATTTATTTTATCATGATGTTTGCTTCAGGAATTAGAATTAGATGGTTTGTAATATTAGCTCTTTTAATAGTTGCTGTTTTAGGTTTTATTGGTGGTACTTACTTTTTTAATGAAGAATTATTTATTAATCTTTTTGGAAATGATTTATATTATAGACTAGAGCGTATCTTTGAATGGCAAACTGGTAGTGGATTACAATTAGAAAATGCGATAGCATCTATTGGATCAGCTGGACTATTTGGTCACGGATACAACCAAACACCACTATATTTTCCAGAATCAGGAACTGACTTTATTTTTGCTGTTTATGCTTCTAATTTTGGATTAATAGGTGCTTTAGTACTATTACTTTTAATTGCTTTCTTTGATGGAAAATTAATCCATTTAGCAACTAAAAAGATTAATCAAACTGATAAATTTGTCTTAGCAGGTATCATTGGTGTCTTAATCTTTCAACAAGTACAAAATATTGGTATGACTATTGGACTACTACCAATTACCGGAATAACACTACCGTTTATTAGTTATGGTGGTAGTAGTTTATTATCTTATATGATTATGATTGGTATCATTCTAAATATTAAAGTAGAAGATGATAAACCATATAAACTATCATAAAAGGAAGAGAATTTTTAACTCTTCCTTTTTATTTATCATTTAACAACTCTTCATAAACTGCTTTTAATTGTTCTCCAACATGAGTAATATCTCGTTCCTTAGCTACTTCTACTGCCTTGTCTGCTACACTTGGTAGTTTGCCAGCAAAAAAGTCTTTAATTTTTTGTTCAAATTCATCAACATCTTTTGCTTTATAAACATTGACTCCATCTTCTAACCATCCTTCAAAAATAGGAATATCTCTAATAATGGCATCACATTTCATAGCACAAGCCTCAATGATTGGTATTCCTTCTGTTTCTTCCAAAGTTGGAAATAAATAAAGATCACAGCCACCTAAGGCTTCTCTTATATATTCTTGCTCTACATAACCAGCAAAATAAAGATTATCTAATTTTGTATTAACGGCATCCTTCACATCTTGTGTTGCTGCCGATAAAGGGCTATAACCAAACCAAATAAATTTATATTCTTTTAATCGTTTAGCTAATTCTACAAAATCAACAATACCTTTTCTTCTGATATATAAACCAATACCAACAATCACTTTATCAGTAGCACTATAATGATAACGTTTACGGAAAGTTGCACGATATTTAGGGTCAGGTTTAAAAAAATCTAATTCTAATCCATTAGAAATAGCTACTATTTTTTTTTCCTCTAACCCTTCATAGCTTTCTAATAATCTTTTAGCATAAGGAGTTGGCGTTACAATAATATCACCAAGACGATAACACCTAACAATCCAGCTTTTAAAAAAGTTTCTAGTTTGGTATCCTAGAGCAAAACCATCTACCCAATCTTCTTGCGTGGAATGAGCATGATAAACAATCTTTACTCCTTCTTGTTTAAGGCGTTTTGCTAATAAATATGATTTTAAAAAATAAGTATTAATATGGGCAATATCATAATCTTCAGCTTTAGGATCTGTAGTATATTCTATTCCCATTTTTTCTAAGGCTTTTTTTTGATGTTCAATAGCTTTACCCAAGCCACTTTTTCCGATAGCCTTAAGACCTTCAGCATAAAGTAATACTTTCATCTTCTTCACCTTTTCGCTTTTATTTTATCATGAATAATTTAGAAAGAAAAGTATTGACAAGCAATTTTATACTGTGCTACAATAATTTTGTCATTTGAAATGGGGAATTAGCTCAGCTGGGAGAGCGTCACGTTTGCACCGTGAAGGTCAGGAGTTCGATCCTCCTATTCTCCACCATTATGAAATCAAGCCTTATTTTGTAAGGCTTTTTATTTTGAATAATATTATTAAAGATAAATTAATTTAAATTATTTCTCAACTTTCTCTAATATTTCTAAACATTTTTCTTCTAATTCTTTATATAGTTTGAAAAAATATTCCATATTGATTTTTCTTTTTTAAACATATAATCGCATTTGGGGATTGGGGATTTCTTTCAATGGATTTACATTTTTGGAAACACCATCCATTAACTTTTTTAAAGTTACATTGCTCTTTTCTACGGCTTCCCACAATGTATCTTCTAGTGTTCTTTCGTTCATGATAAACTCCTTTCTAATAATATTTTAGCATACAGCAATTATAAATAATATAAAAATATAACTAACATATGATATACTAAAAGCAAGAAAGGAGACAAGATGACATGATTGATAGAGACGAAACATTAAAAGCTCTTAAATCACCTGAAGGTTTTAAAATAATAAAAGAAATATTTATTGAAAGAAAACAAAAAGAAGATCAACAAAAAAATGCTATTTTATCTAATACAGATTATATTATATGGTTAGAAAAATTTACTACTAAATATCCAGATTTTAATAATGAGATTTTTTATTATCAAAAAGACAAATTATCTAAAGAAGATATTAAAAATGGCGAAATGTTACCAATATTTTATGATGCTATTGAAGATTATGCTGAACAAAATCGTATTGAATCAATAGATGTTAGTAACAATTATCAAGATGAATACTATCAATTAAAATTCCAAGGAGTAGGCTTTCATATTGGCTGTATGTGTGGTCAAGGAACCTTATATTATGTAGAAAAAAAGACTCCCACTACAAATTTTATTGATTTTGAAGATATTTTGATAAGTAAAAGAAAAACATTTAGAAATCAAGTAAGCAATAACTTAGAAAAATTAACTAAATTAATTCATGAAATTGCTGATAGTACACCATTGGATGAAATATCTAAAACTACCGAAAATACAATTCAAAAAATATTACAAAAAAGAAATACTTCACTAGCTGATCATAAATAATTTTTTCATATTTTGGATTTATGTCAAGTTTTAGGACACTTTTTTTTACACATTTTATATTTCCGTATTTAAATTTATTCCAATTCCTCTATTTGTAATG
>CAJFVY010000003.1 GCA_904420615.1 uncultured Bacilli bacterium
ACGACACTCACATCAAATGTTCCAAAAAAATTATATATGATAAAAAATGATTAAACAAGCGAACAAGGCTTTTTTTGATATACGACTTTTGTAGTATGACTTACTTTTTCATCCAAATAATTTATTATTCTACTGATTTCAATGAGTCAATCATATCAATTTTCCTTAAAATAAAGTAAGTAATTATTTGAACAATCACACTGAATAAAATAATAATAACAAAAGTTAAGATATAACTTAATAAAGCTATTTCTTTCGTAAACAATATTTCATCTGTTTCAGCAATCATTAATACAAAACTATTAAGAGCAAATCCTAAGAATATTCCTACTATAATTCCTATGATTGTTAAAATAATTGTTTCTCTATACACATAAGTAGATACTTCTTTGTCCCTAAAACCTAAAACTTTTAATGTCGCAATTTCCCTTGTTCTTTCATTAATATTAATAATTGTTAAATTATATAAAACAGTAATAGCAAGAAAAGTAGAAAAAGCAATAATTAAATAAACTATATTATTCATACCACCAATAATATCATAAAACATATCCATACTATCGGCTGTAAATTGAATCGTTGTAAAATTACCATTTTCTAATAAATGATTAGCTAATTCTTCTTGATCTTTGTTAGAATTTAAATTAGCAAGATAAGCATTATAATTAGTATTACCAAAGACTTCTTCATAATAAGTTTCATTCATATATAAATAATTATTAATATAGTTTTCACAAATTCCTACAACATGTATAATAAATAATTCATTATCACTATTCCGTACTTCAATATTACTTCCTACTTTGGCATTTAAATTCTCAGCCATCTTTTCAGTAATAATAGCTCCATTATCACTCAAAGATAAAGGATTTCCTTCTAAGTCTTTTAATACAACATAATCATTAATATCTTTTTCATCTTCCATAAAACTAATTAAGGTAAAGTCTAAATTCTTATTATCAGCTTTAAAAGTATAACTACTAACGTTACTCTTAATAAATTCCTTTACTTCACCTGTTAATAAATTATCATACTCATTAGCTTGATCTGGCGCTATTTCTTCATTTAATAAAAACATAGCATCATAGAGTTGTATTTCATCAAATTGTTTTTCCATAATTTGATTTAAACTATCTCTAATACCAAAACCTGTTAATAAGAGTGCTGTACATCCAGCAATACCAATAACAGTCATAATAATTCGTTTCTTATAACGAAATAAATTACGAAGTGTTACTTTCCAAGAAAAAGATAGTCTATTCCATAAGATGCTGATACGTTCTAAGAAAATTTTCTTTCCTACTTTTGGAGCTTCTGGTCTTAAAACAGTAGCAGGTACTAAACGGAAATATTTTGATAATGAGACGAGAGTAACAACGCTCATTAGAATAAGGGTAATCACAATAATTAAAATACACGCAAAAGGATTAGCATAAGTAATTAAATCAGGGATTGTAAAGGCTGCAGCATAAACGGTATATAAGACATGAGGAATAATAGTATAACCGAGTACTAATCCAACAATTAATCCTACAACACAAGCTAATAAAACATATAATAAATAGCTAAAGGCAATTGTAGATTTACGGATTCCTAAGGAAATAAAAGCTCCAATTTCACTTCTTTGCTCTTCTACCATCCTACTCATTGTATTAAGGCTCATCAAGAAAGCAATTAAAATAAAGAAAATAGGAAAAACTTGAGCAATAGAATCTACTTTAGTAGCACTCTCATAAAAAGCCGTATAACCCGTAATATCTTCTCTTGTTAATAAATACCAGACTGGTTTTTCAAGCGAGTTTACTTCATCTTTGGCTTTGGCAATTTCAGCTTCATAATTGGCAATTTCTTCTAAATACTGATTATAATTTGTATCATATTCTTGATAACCAGCATTGATAGCTTCTTCTCCTTCTTTTATTGACTGATAGTTAGAATTCAATTCTGCCCAAATACTGTTATATTGATTATTCCAAGTATTTTGACCATTTATTAAGTTTTGTTTTTCACTATTTAATTGATTATTACTATTAATCAAAGTCTCTATTTCACTCTTAGTAGTTGTTAAAGATGTTATTTGTGATTTAATTGTTTGATATTCTATGCTACTTTCATCTAAGCTTTCTAATTGTGTTTCTAAAGCTGTGATAGTAGCAGTAATTTCACTCAAACGACCATCCAGTTCTTCTATAGTTAGATTAAGACTACTAAGAGTTGTATTTATTTGTTCTCTAGCACTAGCAATTTCGGCAAAACCATTTGAAAAAGTTGAATCCATTTCTCTTCTTTTAGCTTCTATTTGATTAACCGCATTTTGATATTCACTCCTTGCATTAGCAAGTTCATTTGCTCTTTGATCTAATTCATTTTTAGCCTTTTGAAATTCTTGCTCACTAGTAGCTTTTACTTTATCTAACTCTTCTTGTTGTGAAATAATCTCAGTCATAGCTTCCTGTAGTATTTCTTCATATCTAGCTGTTTCTCTAAGAGGTTTTAATTCTTGTAATTCTAAATCAAGTTCTTCTACTATTTCTTTATAATCATCTAAATAAGAAGTTGCATCTTGACTATTTTTTGCTAAGATATAAAGTTCTGTATAATAATCAATATCAAAATTATCTTTTAATATATAAATAAAACTATCTAATTTACCATCTCCTACAGTAGCAATTCCTTTATTATCATATATATAACTACTACTATTAATAGTTCCTACTACCTTATAGGTATCATTCTTTACATAATCAGCACTATTCTCACCAAGAGTAATTTCATCACCTATTTTAGCAAATCCATCTTCTACTAAACATTCATTATTATTAGTAGGCATACTACCATCTACTAATGTTACTTTATTCATCTCATCAGTAAGAGATAAGACTTTGATAACATTTCCATCTACTAAAGTATCAAAAGAATAGGCACCCTCTACTTTTTCTACTGAATCTATATCTTTAACAGAAGCCAAATCATCTTCTGTTAGTCCCATAGTACTAATAATTTTAAAATCATAAAGACTCGTTTCATCATAATAATGATCAAGTGTTTTAATCATATCACTAGCAGTTTCTCTTACTCCTGCAAAGAAAGAAGTACCTAAAATAACAATTAAAATTAAGGAAAGAAAGCGGCCTAATGATTTTCTTATTTTACGTAAACTATTTTTGAAAATCAACATTACCATTCTAGCTCCTTTACTAATTTAGGATGTTTATTAATAGTGATATCATCGATTTTTCCATTCTTTACTTTTATAACCTTATCAGCAATTGTCGCAATAATAGAATTGTGAGTGATAATAATGGTAGTAGTTTTCGTATCATGACAAGTTTTTTGTAGTAGTTCTATGATTTTTTTACCCGTTTTAGAATCTAGTGCTCCTGTTGGTTCATCACATAATAAAATCTTAGGATTCTTAGCAATCGCTCTAGCAATTGAAACACGTTGTTGTTCCCCACCTGATAATTGAGCTGGAAAATGATCTTTTCGATCCAACAATCCTACTTTTTTTAAAGCTTCTGCACTATCCATTGGCTTTTTACAAATTTGACTTGCTAAAGAAACATTTTCAAGAGCAGTTAAATTTCCTACTAAATTGTAAAACTGAAAAACAAAACCAATATCATATCTACGATAGTTAGTTAGTTGCTTTAAAGAATAATCAGAAATCACATTTCCATCTACAACCACTTTTCCTCTAGTTGGCTGATCCATTCCTCCTAGAATATTTAAGATGGTAGTCTTTCCAGCACCACTAGGACCTAAAATAACTACTAATTCTCCTTCTTCTATTTCAAAAGAGACATCATGAAGAGCCTTAATAACTACTTCTCCCATCTGATATTCCTTAGTTAAACCTTTTACTGAAATAAATGACATGTGATCACCCTCTATATTTTATTATTATATTCAAAATTACGAATTTCTTTCTATAATTTATTTATTCTATATTTTATATTTTACAACATTATTTCTTTTTTGAATAGTAGAAGCCAAAAAAGAGTAAATATTTTTACCCTATCTAATACTAAACTGAATATTTAAAGGCTAATTTTTTAACTTTAAAATCTGGTTTTAAAGCAGTAGCGCCTTTTAATCCTTTTTTCTCTAAAGTTAAATTCTTAACAACTTCAAATTGAGCTTTCATTTCGGAGTGATCCGTCCCAACTGCTTCTACTAATAGGTGATCCCCTACTTTTGCTACCATATTTCCTGCTTCATTTTTTAGATATCTTCCCTTTTCATTAAAAGTAAGAGACGTATTTAACTCATGATAATCAATATAACCATTAATTTGATTATCTGTCTTAAAAAGAATATGTTTAGTATCAATATTCATGATTAAACCAGTATAATGATCACCTAAATGTTCTTCTATATATTCCATCATTTTTAATTCTGTTGCTTTATTTTCAGCTAAAGTAGCTTGACGTTCTTTATAAGAAGAGTATTTACAAAATTCCTCTAGTTCTTCTACCGTATCAGAAGGAATTCTATTGTTTTGAACTTGATCTAACATTTCTTGGTTTTTCAAATCTGGTGCACGTCTTATGGGAGAAGTAAAATGTGTATAGTAAGAAGTACCTAAACCAAAATGTCCTATTTCATCCGTAGAATAGCGAGCTCTCTTTTGGCTCTTTAATAATAAATCAGAAATAATTTTAAAATCTTCCGTTTTACTATATTTTAACAAAATATCTTGAATAACATACTTATCTTGTGTACCTTTTAAAGGCTTTATTGGATAACGTAATTCTTTCAATAAATGGATTGCCTCTTCTAACTTTTTATGATCAGGAGCTTCATGAATACGATTAATACTAGCCATTGTTGTAAGACGTAAATAATAGTCTACACAGATATTAGCTTCCACCATAAAATTTTCAATGAGTTTATGAGCATCACCCATCTTTTCAACTTCAAAATTCACTAGTTTATGATCTTCATTATAAATTCCTTTAATATCCGAACTATCAAAGAATAAATAACCAGCCTGTTCTCTTTTTTTACTTAAAATATTAGATAATGTAAGCATGTTTTTCAAATCTTCTAAATAAGGATAATAAGCTTCTTCAATCTTTCCTGTTTCAAAGAATTGTTGAATCGCTTCATAGTTCATTTTAAGCTTAGAACATATAACACTATCTACAATGGAATAATTTAAAACATTACCATTAGAATCAATTTCCATCATACAAGACTTAGTAAGACGATCAACTCCTTGATTCAAAGAACAAATTCCATTAGAAACAATAGAAGGTAACATAGGTATTACAGAGTCCATCATATAAAGAGAAGTACCTCTTGCCATTGCCTCATCATATAATTGCATTCCTTTTTTTATATAGTGTGAAACATGAGCAATATGAACACCTAATAGATAGTTTCCATTTTCTAAAATCTCTAAACTAACCGCATCATCCATATCCTTAGTAGAAACAGAATCAATCGTAAAAATATGTTTATCACGCAAATCTAGACGAGACTTTCTTTCTTCTTCCCTTACCATAGTTGGTAAGGAATAAGCTTCTTCTAAAGCTAGATTGCTAAATTCAAGAGGAAACCCACAACTAAGCGCAATAGATTTTAAATCAATATCAGGTTCATCACATCTCCCTAGTTTTTTTAGAAACTTAGCTTCATAATACTCATCACTTTTTCTAAGTACCATTGATACTAAAATACGATCTCCTACTACAAGTTTTTTCATATCACTAGAACTAATACGTACTTTCATTTGACCATAGTCCGCAAATAAAAATGGTTTTAAGACTTTCACACCCTCTACTTCTATAACATCTAAAAGCATTTGAGGTTCCTTTCTATCTAAAATCTTAATAATCTTTTTACTAGCTTTATCTACCACAATACGGTCTTGATTTACTGCCCCTTCTATATCTTCTTTAGTAACAAAGATTTGTTCATTACCAAGATAAAAATAAGGTCTACCATTCTTATTTAATTCTAATTTAGTCAATTGATAACAATCAGGAAAAATCTGATACTGTTGTTGTTCATTACAATATAATTTACCAACCTTTTCTAAAACTTCAATATAATTTTTAACTACTTCTTCACTTTTACTATCGAAAGCTTTAAAAATCCTCAAAATCTCTTTCATATTAAAATTTTGACCTTCAGATATTTCTTTTATTAAATATTTCATTACTTCTTCAATATTACGTTTTACTATTTTCTTTATTTTTATGATAGCTCCATCTTTTTCTATTATTAAACTGTCTAGTGGTAATAGTGTTTCTGTGAAAGTAGATTTTAGTTCTACTTGATTATTTTTTAAGAATAATCTATCATTTTTCATTACAATTTGATCAAGTTCACACTCTAAAGGAAAAGGTTTAATTTGTTTATGATGATCAAGCAAAAGAATTCCGTCCTGTTCCAAATGTAAAATCGTATCTTTAAATACTCTTTTTTCTTTCACTTCAGAAATATTAAACTTTTCTCTTAATTGATACCAACTAATTTCATCACGATTAGAATGAAAAAACTCCAAGATCTTTTTTCTTAATTCATTTTCTGTAATTATTTGTTTCATCTTTCCTCCAAAAAAAAGCCGTATTCGTCATAACGACGCACACAGCTCTTATTCTCAAATAATAATTAAAATAGAATATATAATTTCTTGTAAAAATGACATAATGCCCAACTCCTACTTTACTATTACCATATCATAAAACAACAGAAAAAGGCAAGAAATTACTAAAAGTAAATTTTTTATTATTCAACTGTAACAGATTTGGCTAAATTACGAGGTTTATCAATATCACATTTTTTTAATTTAGCTACTTCATAGGCAATCATTTGTAAAGGTACTACTACCAAAAATGGGATCACAAAATCACTAGTTTTTGGAATATAAATAATATTTTTAATTCCATTACCACCTTTATAATCTAGATCATTAGTAATAACCGTTACTTCTGCTCCTCTTGCTATTACTTCTTCGATATTACTGATTGTTTTTTCATTTAATTCCTCATTTGTAAAAGAAGCTACTACAGGAGTATTATTAGCAATCAAAGAAATAGTTCCATGTTTTAATTCACCTGCTGCATAACACTCACTATGAATATAAGAAATTTCTTTCAACTTTAAACTTCCTTCTAGCATTAAATAATAATCTAGTCTTCTACCTAAATAAAAGATATCTTTTTGTTGATATAAAGTCTTAGCTATTTGTTGATAAACATTGCTTGCTAATAATTTAGTCAATTGCTTTGGTATTTTCTTAAAATCTGCTATTATTTTCTCTTGTTCATCACTTTCTAATTTTCCTTGTCTAATTGCTTCGCTAAATACTAATAGTGATAATAATAATACCTGAGAAGTATAAGCTTTAGTAGAAGCAACTGCTACTTCATCTCCTGCTTCTGTATAAATCACAGTATCTACTAATCTAGCAATAGAACTTTCTTTTACATTAATAATACCTAATGTATCCACTTTCAAATTTTTCACTTTTTTTAGGGCTGCTAAAGTATCTGCTGTCTCACCTGATTGAGAAATAAATATTACCAAACTATTTTTATCCAAAAATAATCTTTTATACCGATACTCACTAGCTATATCAACATTTGTTTCAAGATTTAATTTTTCTTCAAATAAATATTTTGCTACTAATCCAGCGTGATATGCTGTTCCACAAGCTACAATATCAATCTTTTTATATTTAGTTAAATCAGGCATCTTAGCAAGTAAAGAAGAAATACCATCCTCGAAATACTCATGAATAGTAGTATCGATAATACTAGGTTGTTCCATAATTTCTTTTAACATATAGTGTTCGTATTTATTTTTTGTCTCATTATTTTTATTACCACTATATTTTTTTATTTCTTTACTAACCATCTTTCCCTGTTGATTATAGATTTTAACCTCACTAGGCGTAATAATGGCATATTCATTATCACTTAGAATATAATAATTAGAAGTATATTTCAAAACAGCTCTTACATCACTTGCTATTAAGTTTTCATTATCTCCTACTCCAATAATTAAAGGACTCTCTTTTTTTATAGCAAAAATAGTATTTGGAATATCTTTACATAACAAACCAATAGCATAGCTTCCTCTAGCTTTCTTACTAAAACTTTGGATAGCATTTTCTATATTTTTCCATTTATCATAATAAAATGATAAAAGTGCACAAGCAACTTCTGTATCTGTTTCTGTTTTAAAATGATAACCATCTTTTTCTAGTTCTTCCCTTATTTCTGCATAATTTTCAATAATTCCATTGTGAACAATAGCAATAGAACCAAAACTATGAGGATGAGCATTCTTACTAGTAGCTTTTCCATGAGTTGCCCATCTAGTATGAGCAATACCAGTCGTAGTTTCTTCTTCCATATTTACTATTTTTTGTAAATCATTTACTCTACCCTTACTCTTAATAATTTTAATAGCATGATTTTTTAAATAAGCAATTCCTGCTGAATCATATCCACGGTACTCTAACGCTTTTAAACCAGCAATTAACCCGGGAACTATTTTTTCATTTTTACTTGTTATTCCAACAATTCCACACATAATACTAAACTCCTTATCAAAGAATAATCATTTTTTAACTCATATCCTTTATCTTATTTTATTCTTTTATACCTTTTTTTGTCAAATTTATGTAGTAAAGAATTGTCAAATAACGAGCTTTGGGTTATAATTTTAATATGTCCATGTAGCTCAGCTGGATAGAGTGCTTCCCTCCGAAGGAAGAGGTCATGGGTTCAAATCCCGTCATGGACACCAGCTTTTATATTATCTGCCGATATAGTTTAGTGGTAAAACAGATCCTTGGTAAGGATCAGAGGCAAGTTCAATTCTCGCTATCGGCACCAGATTGATAGGAAACTCGAACTTTTTATTCGAGAGTAATAAATATTAACTAGAAGTATCGTCTAGTTTTTTTGTTATTTAAGAATGGAAGTGATGAGTTTTGTTAAAAAAGGAAGTTAAAGAATTAGAAGTTGATAAGGAAGTTTTAAAAAGAATTGAAATGATATGTAGGTTTGCTAATGTAAAGCCAAGTATTAAAAGCGGAAGTATTATCAATATTAAAGGAAATAATATTGCTTATGTAAGCCCTCATATCATGACAATCAAAGGTAATAATTATTTATTCTTCAATGATAGTGATACGATATTTATAAATGATTATTCCAGAAGTATTAAGTTGAAAGAATTAGAAAAATTTATTAAAACAAACTAATCTTTGTTTTAAAAACTAGGCGTACAAAAAGGAAGTACAATACTTGAGGTTAAAAGTATAGGTCTTTTTGTACTTTTAATCTCTCTAAAAATAAGAAAAGGAGAGATGAAAAATGAACGAAGATGTAAAAATTGCTGGTATTTATTGTAGAGTATCAACTGAAGAACAAAGTCGTGAAGGATTTAGTTTAGGTGAACAACAAGAACGGTTAAAGGAGTTTTGTGAGTTTAAAAGATATACTATTCATAAAGTATATATAGATGCAGGAATAAGTGCTAAAAACGATAAAAGACCTGCATATCAAGAAATGTTAAATGATGTGAAAAACGGGAAAATAAATGTAATTGTTGCTCTTAAGCTAGATAGATTAACTCGTAGTGTTTATGATGTAGAAAAACTAATGAAAATATTAAATGATTATAATTGTGATTTAGACTGCTTTGCTGATGAATCAAATACTATAACTGCTAATGGTAGAATGGTTATGAGAATAACGACAAGCGTTTCTCAAAATGAAATTGAAAGATGTTCCGAAAGAACCAAAATTGGTATGGTTGGAGCAATTAAGGCAGGACACATTCCAAATAAAACTCCACTAGGATTTAAAAGAGAAAATAAAAGATTAGTACCAGATCCAATTACTAAAGATATTGTTATTAGAATGTATGATTTATATTTAGAAGGTAAAAGTTATCAAATGATTGCTAATATCTACAATAAAGAACAAGTTTTAGGTAGAACAAATTGGAAAGATTCTACGATTCAAAAGATAATGACAAATGAACTTTACAAGGGTGATTATGTAAATGGTAAACGAACTAAAAAACCAACCTATTATGAAAACGTTGTTGAAGGTTTAGTATCAAAAGAGAAATGGGATAATTGCCAGTATCAAAAATTAAGAAATGCTAGACATTATGAAAGAACGGCAACATATCTATTTACAAATAAATTAAAATGCATGAATTGTGGTTGTTTTTTAGGTGGAAAAGCTACAACTAAAAAGAAAACAAGTAAGAAATACTATTACTATAAATGTGAAAAATGTAGAACGAATTACAAAGAAGAAGATATAAAAAATAGTTTGACTTTTTCTATTTATGAATTATTAAAACAAGATGATTTAATAAATAACTACTATACACCTTTTATTAAATCTAAATTAGATAATAAAGATATAGATTATTCTAAAGAACTAAAAGAATGTGATAAACAAATTGATAGGATTAAAACTGCTTATATAAAAGGCATAGTAAAAATAGATGCTTTTGATAAGGAATTAAAACAAATAGAATATAAGAAAGAAACTTTAATAAAGAAAGAAAAGGAACAAAGACAATATGAAAATCTTAATTTTGTAGTTGATGATTTATTAGTTTTACAAGATAAACAAAGAATAGAAAATTTAATTGACCCAACTAAGTTTCTAAACGAGCTTTTAAATATTCCAAATATGGAAAGAAAAAAATTACAAAAACTAATTGCTACCTATGTTGATAATATAGAAGTATCTAAAGAAAATAATGAGTTAAAGTTAGGTTACATCAATTTTAGAAGTGATTTCATATCTAACCTTGCTAATTATCATAATAATTACAATTTACCTTATAATTGGGTTCTATTCAGTGATGAAGATGGTATTAAAATTCCAATGAATCACGAAGGTAAAACTACTATTGAAGCTAAAGAATATTTTAATAAATTACAAAATACTTTATCTGATACTGAATGTAAGTTAAATTATTATGAAATAGAAGCCGATGAAAAATTAGAAAATATGAGTTTTGAACCTCATACAGAGTATGAAAAAATATTAAGGTTAATGGTTTTAAAAGATAAGAAAAATTATAGTGATAAAACATTAAGGTTTGGTGTAATTACGATTGAATATGAAAGTTGTATTCAAACATTTTTAAAAAGAGCAAAGGACATTAATAATGAGTTATGCAATATTTAGATGTCAAAGTATCAACACCTTAAATGATTTATCACAAATAGGAAGTCATAATAAAAGAGATAAAGAGTCCTACAAATCTAATCCTAATATTAGAAAAGAAGATAGTTATAAAAATATAGAATTAGTAAAATGTAATAAAAAATATCTTAATAAATTTTATGATATTACAAGTGAGTATCGTAAAGAACACGAAGAAAAAATGAAAACTATAAGACAAGATCGAATAAAAACATTTAATCAAATGGTTAATGATTCCAAAAGCTGTGTTGCTGATGAAATGATATTTACAAGTGATAGTTATTTTTTTGAAAATATGTCTAAAGAAGATATATTAAAATGGGCTAATGGTTGTATGGATTTTATTTATAAAGATTTAGGTTATAAGAAAGAACAAGTATTACACTCGGTATTACATTTAGATGAAAAAACACCACACATTCATTGTGTAGTTGTGCCACTTGTAAAAAAATTTGATAAGAGAGTTAATAAAGAAAAATATTCTATTTCTAAAAGAGATTATATCAAAGATCAACTACATTTAAGTATTTTACAAGATAAATACTGTTTTAGATTAAACAATTTAGGATTTAAATTAGAACGAGGAGAAAAAGGAACAAAAATTAAAAACTTATCTTTAGGCCAATTAAAAGGTATAACTAGACATTATGAAAGACAAGCTACTCATAGTAAAAAGAATATTGAAAATGAGCATTATAAGATTATAGAGGCATTAAAAAACTATAAGAAAAAAGCATTTTCAGATTCAATTGTAATAAATGGCGAAGTATATCATATTTTACTAAAATATTTAGATTTATATACTAAAGAGATTAAAAATCAAGTAATATATCAAAATTTTTTTAACGATTTAGATGATTATATTTTTAACTATAAAAACTTAGAAAAGGAATATAATTATTCTCAAAAAGTAATAGATAATTTAGAAGAAGAATGTAATAAATTAGAACAATTAAATAATAACTTAATTGACTTTATCAAGCATATATTAGAAATGTTAAAAGACTTTTTTAGAAGAATTCTCCTTTCTAGAAATGAAAGTGATAAAAATAAAACTATAAATATTTTAAAAGAATGTTATGAAAAAGATTTATACAACTCTTATGATTTAATAGATAT
>CAJFVY010000004.1 GCA_904420615.1 uncultured Bacilli bacterium
AAGTGCTGTGGTATTAGAATAAATTGCATACTTACTTTTACTTTGTAGAATTACAAATTCATCTACCAAAACATTCTTTTTAATATACACTCCACGACTGACTCTTTCTATTTTATTTTTATTAATAAGTTTAGTAAGATAAGTCCTAGGAATATTATTATTAGTAACATCTTTGGTAGTCAAATAACCATTTTTAAATAATTTTAAAATCTTACTTTCATACTTCATATTAATTTTCCTTTCACACTTAAATTATATCACATTTAAGTGCGTTTGAAAATATGTTTTCATTTAACTTTCATCATCAATTTGAATTCTGGTACCTAACATTGAATTTGCTTCAAGAAATGGTGTGACATGAATATTTCTTTCACCATTAATCATCTTCTCATAACATTTAATAATAATTTGCTTATAATCCTCAGTTTTACATTGTAATAGTTCTTTAATCAATCTTTCCATTTCTGTACCATCTATTACTTTTGTTAAAAACTGCTCAATTTCCTTTTGACCATTTTTATTCATAAACTCACTGTATTTATCAATACTTTTTATTTTCAACGCAATAGCAAAAGGCAATAGCATAGAAGAAACAATATAATTTTCTTCTTTATCAACTCTTGATTCAAACTCTATATAGTCTCGTAAAATATTATAGAAAAAAATAAATCTGTTACACTCTCTTAAAGAAAAATTATAATGTTTTAAAATTAAAAAGGAGAAATCTTCAGGAAAGTATGTTGAATTATCAAAATTCAAAGCATTTTGTACATACTGCTTTATATCCTCACATTCTAAGTTTATAATAAGGTCATAAAATTTATTTAAATATCCATATCCATCAAAACCTTCACCATAAAACTTCTTAATTGTATATGAGAGTTCACTGTTATTTGTAGAAACAATTACTGTTATATTATCATTATTATAAAAATGTTTTATGGTTTCTAATAATTTAACTGCAAAGGCAGGTTTACATCTATCCAATTCGTCTATAATCAATATTAAACGTTTATTTCCTATTAAAATACTATTAATTAATTTATTGAAAGCTACCTTTTTTTCTTCAGTCGTTTGAATAGAATCAGCAATATCTTGAAATGATTTTAAACTTTTTAAATTTTCAGATTTAATTATTCCTAAAGATGATTTTTCAACAAAATTAATCATGCAATCTTTAAACAAATTAAACATATCTTTGTTATTAGTAATATAATCTTTATATTTTGGAAATTCGTTTAATACATTATAAATAATAGATTCCAAGGGATCAATATGATCATCATTTTCCCAGGCATTATAATAAATAATAATGCTATTTTGATTTAATGTTTTCATCATGTCTATACTTTTTTGTTCAAAAACTTTGCAATTATAGAATTGTTCAACGTTTTTTATAATATACTCAAATTGTTTAACAAAAAATGTTTTACCAGAGCCCCATTTGCTATCTATTGAAATGATTGTGTTGCTTTTTCAATTAACCAATATTCTAGATAACATAACTAATTTTTTATTTCGACCCAATATATTCTTGTAAATTGTATCTTTAATATTTTCTTCATTTATTTCTAAATCAAAATTATTCATACTACCACTTCCTTGATTATTTATTATACCATGAAAAAACACATTTCTATGCATTTTACTTATATTTCTATAAAACAATTATACTCATACTCAACATCGTATTTTTTAGTGTATTTACTATTTAATCCCCTTGTAATAGTAAGGGTATCATTTATTAGACAACAAGGTGTTTAGACGCAGATGACATCATTAATCTCGGCAATATATTTAAAAGCTCTTTAACAGATATTTTAAATAATAGTAATAAGGCTATTAATATCAAGAATGGATTTCAAAATAACAAAGCTGTGGAAAAGTTATGTCAAAGCTGTCAATATAAAAATCGTTCTAAGCCAAATTAAAGTAATAAAAATGTATCTTAGGAACAGAAAAACGTATCTATTCTATATTGAATAAATACGTTTTTATATTATTCCATGAATTCATCTTCTAAAGTATCAATTGGTTCTTCATCAGTAAATTCACTTTCAAGTTCATAGCATACATCACGATATTGTTTTAAACCAGTACCTGCTGGAATAAGTTTTCCTAATAAGACATTTTCTTTTAATCCTTCTAAGTGATCTACTTTTCCACGAATAGCAGCGTCTGTTAAGATTCTAGTTGTTTCTTGGAAAGATGCTGCTGATAAGAAGGAATCAGTTTCAAGAGATGCCTTTGTAATTCCTAATAGAACAGGACGACCAGTAGCTGGTTTTTTACCATGAATAATAGCATCTTTATTACCATCAGTAAATTCTCTAAAGTTAACAAGACTACCAGGTAAAAATTTCGTATCTCCACTTTCAATAATTCTCATTTTACTAATCATACGACGAGCAATTACTTCAATGTGTTTATCAGAAATATCAACACCTTGAGAACGATAAGTGTTTTGAACTTCTTTTAAGATATATTCTTGTGTTGTAATTGGATCTGTTACTGCTAATAATTCTTTTGGACTAATAGCACCTTCTGTTAGTTTATCACCACAACTTACAACAGTTCCTTTTTCTACACATAATTTAGCACCATAGTTAGAAACATGTTCCTTTGTTTCAACTTTGTTTGTAATACTAATTTTAAATTTACCATGATCTTCTGTTATTTTACTAACTGTTCCATCAATTTCAGCTATTGTAGCTTTACCTTTTGGATTACGAGCTTCAAATAATTCTTGTACACGTGGTAAACCTTGAGTAATATCTTCTCCACCAGCAACACCACCTGTGTGGAATGTTCTCATGGTAAGCTGTGTTCCTGGCTCTCCGATTGATTGAGCAGCCATAACACCAATAGCTTCCCCAACTTCTACTAAGTTACCAGTAGCAAGGTTTCTACCATAACATTTTTGGCAAACACCTTTTTCAGTGTTACATGTAAGAATTGTTCTAATTTCTACTTCTTCAATACCAGCTGCTACAATTTTTTCAGCAATAGATTCAGTAATGAATTCATCTTTATCTACTAATACTTTCTTATTATTAGGATCAATTACTTTCTTACTTGCAAATCTTCCTACAATACGATCATATAAACTTTCAATTACAGAACCTGTCTTATCATTAATAAATGCTTTAACAAGGACACCTTGATCAGTACCACAATCTGCTTCTTTAACAATCATATCTTGAGAAACATCAACTAAACGACGAGTTAAATATCCAGAATCGGCTGTTTTTAATGCTGTATCAGCACTACCTTTTCTAGCTGAGTGAGTTGATAAGAAGAATTCAGATACAGATAATCCTTCTTTAAAGTTAGATAATACAGGAATTTCAATTGGATCTCCGTTTGGTTTTTGCATCAAACCACGCATACCAGCAACTTGAGTAAAGTTAGAGATATTACCACGTGCCTTTGAATGCATCATCATGAAGATTGGATTATCAACCTGTTCTTCAGATATTTCTTCAAGCTCAGCTTGAACTTTATCTTTAACACCATACCAAGTATCAATAACTCTCTCATGACGTTCTTCTTCTGTAATTAATCCACGAGCATATTGTTTGTTGATTTTATTGACCATAGCCTGACCTTCATCAACATATTCTTGTTTATGTTTACTAGTAGCAACATCAGCCATAGAAACAGTAATACCAGCAATTGTTGAATAATAGAAGCCTAAGTCTTTCATCTTATCAAGCATAGCAGATGTTTCTGTAGTTTTATAACGTTTAAATACTTGAGCAATAATCTTTTCCAAGGTACCTTTAGCAAATGGTTTTACAAGTTCCATTTCACTAATTGCTTTCTTAATGTCAGTACCTTTTGCTAAGAAATATTTATCAGGAGTAATATTTTGAATATTACTATCAGATGGCTCATTAATATATGGGAAGGAATCAGGTAGTATCTCATTAAATTTGATCTTACCTACTGTAGTTACTAAGTATTTATCTTTTTGTCCTTCTGTAAATACTTTATACTTAAACGAATTAACAGGAATTGCAATTCTTGTATGTAATGAAATTTCACGACGTTCATAAGCCATTAATGCTTCATTACAATCTTTAAATACGCGTCCTTCTCCGTCAAGTCCAGCTTTTTCCATAGTAATATAATAGTTACCAAGAACCATATCCTGACTAGGTGTAACGATTGGATCCCCTGATTTTGGATGAAGAATATTATTAGAACCTAACATAAGCATTCTTGCTTCAGCTTGTGCTTCTTCTGATAATGGTACGTGAACAGCCATTTGGTCTCCATCGAAGTCAGCATTAAATGCTGGACAAACTAATGGATGTAAACGAATAGCTTTACCACCAATTAAAATTGGTTCAAAAGCTTGAATACCTAAACGGTGTAGAGTTGGTGCTCTATTAAGTAGAACTGGATGTTCTTTAATAACATCTTCTACAATATCCCAAACAACAGGATCACGATTTTCAATCAATCGTTTAGCAGCCTTAATATTATGAGCAATGTCACGTTCTACTAAACCATGAATTACATGAGGTTTAAATAATTCTAGAGCCATTTCTTTTGGAATACCACATTGATACATCTTAAGTGATGGTCCAACGACGATAACAGAACGACCAGAATAATCAACACGTTTACCTAATAGATTTTGACGGAAACGACCTTGTTTACCTTTTAACATGCTAGAAAGTGATTTCAAAGGACGATTTCCGGCACCTGTAACGCTTCTTCCACGGCGACCATTATCAAATAAAGCATCTACAGCTTCTTGAAGCATTCTCTTTTCATTTTGAATAATAATGCCAGGAGCACCTAAATCAATTAGTTTCTTTAATCTATTATTACGATTAATAACACGACGATATAAATCATTTAAATCACTAGTAGCAAATCTACCACCATCTAGTTGAATCATTGGTCTTAACTCAGGTGGAATAACTGGAATACAATCTAAAATCATCCATTCTGGTTTTTGATTAGATTGATAGAAAGCATCTAAAACATCTAATCTTTTTAATAATCTAACTCTCTTTTGACCTTGAGCAGTTTCAAGTTCTTTATTTATTTCATCAATATCATGCTTTAAGTCAACCTTTTGCAATAAAGCTTTAATAGCTTCTGCACCCATACCAACTTTAAATCCATTACCATACTTTTCATAATAGGCACGATATTCTTTTTCTGATAATGTTTGTTTATTTTCTAATGGAGCATTTCCTTTATCAATAACTACATAACTAACGAAATATAATACTTCTTCCAAATCTCTTGGACTCATATCAAGTACAAGACCCATACGAGATGGTACACCTTTGAAAAACCAAATATGAGAAACAGGACTAGCAAGTTCAATATGTCCCATTCTCTCGCGACGTACCTTAGCTTTCGTTACTTCAACACCACAGCGATCACAAACAATATTTTTATAACGTACTCTTTTGTATTTTCCACAAGCACATTCAAAATCTTTGGTAGGCCCAAATATCTTTTCACAGAATAAACCATCACGTTCTGGGCGTAGGGTACGATAGTTAATTGTCTCTGGTTTTTTTACTTCACCATGTGACCAACTACGGATTTTTTCAGGAGATGCAATGCCTATTTTTATAGCATCAAATTTATTTACTTCCATCATTATTCCTCATCTCCTTCAAACATATCTTCTAAATTGTCTAAATCGTTATCATCAAATTCACTATCAAAGTTATCTTCATCTTCTAATAATCCATCTTGTTCAGCTTCTGCTTTTGTATTTTCAGAAAGTGCAGGAGCTATTTTGATATCCTCTGTAATAGTAGGTTCAGAATCATCGTCCTCTTCTTCGATTTCTTTTAATTCTAAAGCTTTTCCTTCATCATTAATTATCGAAATATCAAGTCCTAATGCTTGGAACTCTTTCATTAATACCCTGAATGATTCTGGCACACCAGCTTGATTAATTTCTTGGCCTTTTACAATAGATTCATAAACTTTTACACGACCAACTACATCATCAGACTTAACTGTCATCATTTCTTGTAAGGTATAAGCTGCACCATAAGCATAAAGTGCCCAAACTTCCATTTCACCAAATCTTTGTCCACCAAATTGAGCTTTACCTCCAAGTGGTTGTTGAGTAACTAACGAATATGGTCCTGTACTTCTAGCATGTAATTTATCATCTACCATATGGTGTAGTTTAATCATATACATAACACCAACAGCAATTCTATTATCGAATGGTTCACCAGTTCTACCATCGTGAAGAACAACTTTACCATCCTTATCCATGCCTGCCTCTTCCATCATAGCTTCGATATCACTAATTTGTGCACCGTCAAATACCGGAGTTGCTACATGAACACCTAATTTCTTAGCGGCCATTCCCATGTGTAATTCAAGGATTTGACCTAAGTTCATACGAGATGGAACACCTTGTGGATTAAGCATAATATCAACTGGAGTACCATCTGGTAAATATGGCATATCTTCTTGTGGTAAGATAAGTGAAATAACACCTTTGTTACCATGACGTCCAGACATCTTATCTCCGACTTGTATCTTTCTCTTTTGAATAATATATACACGAATTACTTTAGAAACACCCGCTGGTAGTTCATCATTATCTTTGCGTGAATAAATTTTAATATCATGAACAATACCATCACCACCATGTGGTACACGAAGCGAAGTATCTCTTACTTCACGTGTCTTCTCACCGAAAATAGCATGTAGTAGTTTTTCTTCTGAAGTAAGTTCAGCCATTCCCTTTGGTGTAACTTTACCAACTAGGATATCACCTTCTTTTACTTCTGTACCAATAGTAATAATACCATTTTCATCCAAATTACGACGAGATTCTTCACTTACATTAGGAATATCTCTTGTAATCTCTTCTGGTCCTAATTTAGTTTCTCTACATTGCATCTCATAATCTTCAAGATGTAATGATGTATATTTATCATCTTTAACTAAGTTTTCATTTAAAATAACAGCATCCTCATAGTTATAACCATTAAATGTCATGAATGCTACAACTACGTTTTTACCTAAAGCAAGTTCTCCCTTATCAACACTGTTACCATCAGCTAATATTGTCTTATTAGCTTCTACTTTATCCCCAACTCTAACAATTGGTCTTTGATGATTACAAATACCAGAGTTAGCTAGTTCGAAATTAGCTAAATAATAAGTATCTTCACCAGTTTTATTTTTAACTACTATTTTCTTAGCATCTACATAACTAACAATTCCATCTGCTTTTGCAACAATACAAACACCAGAGTCTTTTGCGGCAATATATTCTACACCAGTTCCAATATATGGAGCTTCTGTCTTTAAAAGTGGCATAGCTTGACGTTGCATGTTAGCTCCCATCAAAGCACGTGTTGCATCATCGTGCTCCAAGAAAGGAATACAACTTGTAGTGATAGATACAACTTGTTGAGGACTTACATCAATAAGATCTACTTGATCTGGCTTAGCTAAAATATTTTCTCCTCTAAAACGAGCTGCTACTTGACTATCAGTAATAACATTATCATCATCCGTTCCTACTGTTGATTCAGAAATAATATAATCTTCTTCTTCATCAGCTGTTAAATAGACAACTTCATCTGTAATTTGTTTATCTACAACCTTACGATATGGAGTCATAATAAATCCATATTCATCAATTTTAGCATAACTAGCTAGTGAAGTAATTAATCCAATGTTAGGCCCTTCAGGAGATTCAATTGGACAAATACGGCCGTAGTGTGATGCATTAACGTCACGTACTTCTACACCTGCACGATCACGAGAAAGTCCACCAGGACCTAAAGCTGACAAACGACGTTTATTAGTAAGTTCAGCAATTGGATTGGTTTGATCCATAAATTGTGATAATTGACTACTACCAAAAAACTCTTTCATAGCTGCTGTTACAGGTCTAATATTAATTAATGTCTTAGGTGTAACTTCATCCATTTCTTGAGTTGTCATCCTTTCACGTATAACACGTTCCATACGAGAAACACCAATTCTAAATTGATTTTGTAAAAGTTCTCCTACTTGACGAATACGTCTATTTCCTAAATGATCAATCTCATCAAAATTACCAACACCATGTAATAAATTCAAATAGTAAGAAACAGCTGCATAAACATCTGAAATAGTAAGTCTCTTAACATCAATTGTTTGATCATTTCCTAAAACAATTAATTTTTTCTTCTTATCACTTGGATCTACAATTAAAACCTTTTGTAATTTATTATAGGTATCTAACTCTTCATTAACTTTAGCTTCTATTACTCCATAACCCTCTGCAAAGATTTTCTTTAAATCTTCTGCTATTTCTTTTGTAATAACTGTACCCTTTTCATATAATGTAGTATCCGTTTTAATATCTTCAGCTAATGTTTGATTTAAAAGACGATCTACAACATTTAATTTACGATTAAATTTATATCTTCCAACGCGTGCTAAATCATAACGAAATTCATCAAAAAAGCGAGTAATAATTTGATTCTTAGATGAATCTAATGTAGCAGGTTCTCCAGGTCTTAATTTCTCATAAATTTCAATTAATGCTTCATCTGTATTTTTAGTTGAATCTTTAGCAATTGTATTTTTTAAATATTCATCATCACCAAATAAATTAAGAATATCTTCATCAGATGACAAACCAAAAGCACGTAACAAAGTAGTAATTGTTACTTTTCTAGTTCTATCAATTCGAACATACAAAACATCACGTGCATCTGTTTCAAATTCTAACCAAGTACCACGTGTTGGTATAATTTGAGAAGTAATTAATTCTCTACCATTTTTATCAATCTCATGATTAAAATAAACACTTGGAGAACGTATTAATTGAGACACAATAACACGTTCAGCACCATTAATAATAAAGGTACCACTATCTGTCATAATTGGCATGTCTCCAAGGAAAATTTCTTGTTCTTTTACTTCGCCCGTTTCACGATTAAAAAGACGCACTTCTACTTTAAGCGGTGCTGCATATGTAGTTTCCCTATCTTTGCTAGCCTTAATAGAATAACGTGGTTCATCAAAATGATAATCACCAAATTCTAATGAAAAAGTACCAGAAAAATTTTCTACCGGAAATAAATCATCAAATACTTCTTTGATACCAGTAGTTAAGAATTTTTCATAAGATTTTTTTTGAATTTCTAGTAAATCCTTTAATTCATATGTGTTTTTAATTTTAGAATAATTTCTTCTTTCGCGATATTCGCCATACTTTACAATTTTATATGCCACTAAAATTCACCCCTATACCTATAATTATCGCTGAAAATGTTACTTTAATAACATGTTACCAATTTATATTATTATCACAAATCTAACAACAAGTCAACTATTTTTCGCTTCAACAACAAAAAAACCTTTACTTCTTTCTAATATAGTTACATCATAATATTTTTTTAAGTCATTTATCGTCGATTTTGCTCCTTGATCTTTATGAATTACAAAAAACAAATAACCTTTTTTTGTTAGATGCTTTTTAGCATCCAACAAAATCTCATACACAATTTTTTTACCTGCATGAATAGGTGGATTAGTAATAATAGCATCAAAGATATCGTTAACATTTTGATAGCAATTACTTTTATAAATGTTTATATTGGTACACTTATTCAAATTGGCATTCATTTTGGTTAAATGTAACGCTCGATCATTAACATCAACCATATCTACAGCAACATGATACTCTTTATTTAAAAGAATACCAATGGAACCATAACCGCATCCCATATCTAATACTTTTGTCCCTAGCTTTTCTTTATCAAGATTCATTAAAAGTAATCTGCTACCAAAATCCAATCCATTTTTAGCAAACACACCATTATCAGTAAAAAATTCAAATTGTTGATCAAATATCTTAATAATTCTTTTTCTTAATTGACTTTTTAAATTTTCATTATTATCAAAATATTGTTTCATTCCATCGCTCCAATAAAAAGAAAAAGACAACTTCACTTTGGATAAAATGTAGTTGTCTCCTTTCGTACGCTTATAATACAATATAATTTAATTATTCGTCAATATTTTTTAATTATTTTTTTATTTTATTTTACTAATTAGACACTTAAAGACAGAAAAGCTTATTTAACTGGAGCTGGTTTTAAGCCTGAATCATTCGAAACAGCAGATCCTGATTTAATAGCTTCTTTTAATGAAGCAATTTGTGCTCGTTGATCCAACCTTTGTTCTTCTAACTTTTTTCTTTGTTCTTGCTTTTCTTTTTGCCTTTGACGTTTATTTTCCTTATATCTATTTATAATTTCTTTTTTAGCATTTCCTAATCTACTTTTAGTTGTAGATATCTTGTATACTGTTTTTAATGTTTTTATTGCCATCTTTCCTAACATACTTTGTATTTTCAAATCTATGTTAGTTCTTTTCAATCTTTGAATAGCACTGTTTTTCGCTACTCCAAGTCTTGACTTAGCTCGAGAAACTTTCCCTGAAACTTTATCTTTTCCTTTATCAATTATCCCTTCTACTTTCTTGGTAGTACTGCATTTTACATTGCCTAGGAAAGATTTAGTTCTAGTAATTTTATTTCCTAGACTTTCTTTCATATTTGATATTTGATTTGTTACTTTATCTTTTACCTCAGCTAATTTTTCTTGCCTTTCTTCTTTTTTTGCTGACTTTATTTCTGCTTTCTTTTTCTTTTTCTCTAATTTTGTTATCTGATTAGCAAGAGCTTTTTTTTCTTCCTCAAATTTTTGTTCCAATTTTTCATATTTGTCTACATGAATAATGTATTGCAAATGCCAATATGCTTCTAAAACCTTATTAGACACAGTCATCATTCTATCACGATAATATTTCAACTGAGCTGTATGATAATTCTTTAACCGTTCTTCCGCTTCACTTTTTTGTTTAAATGATTCTTCTAATGATTCTATTTTCTCATCCATAGTAATCATACCTTTCTATTCTACTAAGAAAACATTGCACTTACAATTTTTAATAGTTCTTGTCTTTCTTCATCTGTTTCTAAATCAACTAATTGGTCGTTACCATCCTGATCTTTGATAATTTTACATGCTAATATATCAGATGTCTCATTTCCTAAATCAATTGCACAAATAGCATAATTATTATTATTTAGTGATACAATCTTCAAAATTTCAGCATCTTTCATAACTCCATCTACTTCAATTTTAATTGTTTGGTTTTCTTCCACACTAACCACTCCTTATCTTATATTTAATTCTATCACATAGAATCATTCCATGCAATAATAAAATATCAAAAAAAAATGAGCCGTGCGACTCATTATTTTACTTCTACTGTTGCTCCAGCTTCTTCAAGCTTAGCTTTAATTTCATTAGCTTCATCAACAGAAATGTTTTCTTTAATTGGACTACCAGCATTGTCTACTAAATCTTTAGATTCTTTTAGACCTAAACCAGTAATTTCACGAACGACTTTAATAACTGCAACTTTGCTAGCTCCAGCATCAGTAATAGATACTGTAACTGTTGAAGGTCCTTCATCTACTGCAGCTCCAGCAGCTGGTGCAGCTACTGCTACTGCAGATGGATCTACTCCAAATTCCTCCTTCATTGCATCTACTAATTCTTTTATTTCAAGTAAAGTCATTTCTTTTAAAGAACTAATGAATTCTTCTTTTGTTAATTTTGCCATTTTATTTCCTCCTTTTAATTATTAATTTTCTTGTTTTTGTTCACTATATAAATCTAAACAAATAGCTAAATCACGAACAAGTCCAATCATACCTCCAGCTAACATTGTTAGTAAGCCCTCGCGTGATGGAATTGTTGCATACTCAGCTAGTTTTGCTTGATCAGCTATCTCTCCTGCAACTACTCCCATTTTAAGTTCTAGTGCTGGATGTTGCTTTGCAAAATCTGCTAAAACTTTAATTGGAGCAATTTCATCATTACTATATGCAAAAGCACTTGGTCCTTTTAAAGCAGCTGATAAGTCAACATTTAAATCTCGAAATGCACGTTGCATCAAGGTATTTTTATAAACTTTATAATCAGCTCCAGCATCACGTAATGCTCTTCTTAATTGTTTAATCTCTTCATCTGTTAAACCACGATAATCAAATAAAACAACAGAAGAACTATTAGTGTACTTATCTTTTACTTCGTCAATGATCTTTTGCTTTTGTTCAAGTATTTTTTGATTTGCCATAACACACCTCCTTATTTTATTTTGTAGGTGCAAAAAAGTTCTCGAAAAACCCCCGAGAACTTTAAGTAGAAAGTTGTCCTCGGTAGGATTTATTTTTATACCTACTGTCTTTGGCACCAACAAATTACAATTATTATAGCTTAACTAAGATTATTTGTCAAAAGAATTTAATGAAATTTTTATTCCAGGACCCATTGTTGAACTAATAGAGATATTTTTAATGTAATCTCCTTTTACTGTAGCTGGTTTAATTTTAATGATTTGAGATACAAAGGCATCAATATTAGCTAATAAGTCTTCATCTGAAAATGATACTTTTCCAACAATCGCATGAATATTTCCAAAACTATCAGTACGATATTCAACCCGTCCTGCTTTAGCATCTTGTACAGCTTTAGCAACATCAACAGTTACAGTTCCAGTTTTAGGATTTGGCATTAAACCTTTTGGTCCAAGAATTCTTCCTAAACGTCCTAAAAGTGGCATCATATCTGGTGTAGCAATCATGGTATCAAAATCGAACCAATTTTCTTTTTCGATTTTTTCTAGCATATCAGTATCACCAACATAATCAGCTCCAGCAGCAGTAGCAGCTTTGGCTTGATCACCTTTAGCAATTACTAATACACGATTAGTTTTACCTGTTCCTTTTGGTAGAACAATAGCACCACGTAATTGTTGATCTGCTTTCTTAGTATCAAGATTAAGTCTAATGGCTATTTCAACAGAAGCATCAAACTTAGTTGGACTAGTTTCTTTTACTAACTTAGCAGCTTCTTCTTTAGTATATATTTTCTGCTTATCAAACTTTGATAAAACTTCTCTATACTTTTTACTTCTTTTTTTCATTTTTTTCCTCCTTATGTGGTTAATCGGGTAAGCAAGCGGCATATCCTCCCACATAGGTATAAAAACCTATATGTGCTCTTTTTTATTCTTTATATTATTGATTGTCATCTTCAATTGCAATACCCATATTCTTAGCTGTTCCACGAACAATCTTTTCTGCTTCTTCTACAGTATAACAATTTAAATCTGGCAATTTAATTTCAGCTATCTCTCTTATTTGAGCAGCAGTCAATTTACCAACAATTTCATTAGCACCCTTGACTGATCCTTTATTAATTTTAGCATATTTTTTAAGTAAGAAACTAGTTGGTGGAGTTTTAACAACAAATGTAAAACTTCTATCATCATAAATAGAGATTTCTACTGGTAAAATATCACCAATCTTATCTTTAGTTGCATCATTATATTTTGTACAAAATTCTTGTAAATTAATACCAGCTGGTCCTAATACTGTACCAACAGGTGGAGCTGGTGTTGCTTTACCTGCAGGAATTTGCAATTTAATTTTTCTTACAACTTCTTTTGCCACGAAAAACACATCCTTTCTTTGCCTCGTTTTCGCGAGTGGTTCTAATAGCTTTTTTCCTCTTTGCTTCCCACTAAAAATCTATATTAAAACAATATAGCCATTTAATCATAACATATTTTATCTATCTTGGCAATTAAATTTCAACTTTATTTTGAACTTTCAATTTGATTTAATTCAACTTCTACTTGAGTTTCTTGACCAAATAGATCAACATTTAAAGTTACCTTTTCATTCTTTAAATCTAATTCTTCTATTACACCATACATACCAGTGAAAGGTCCACCAATAATGTTAACCTTACTACCTACCTTCAAATTCTCATCAAGACTTGTTTTACTCATTCCCATTTCTTTTAGAATCTTTTCTGCTTCTTCTGGTTGTAATGGTGTAGGTTTAGCACCTTTTCCACTTGATCCAATAAATCCTGTTACACCAGGAGTATTTCTAACTACATACCAAGCATCATCAGTCATTATCATTTCAACTAGGATATACCCCGGAAACATCTTTTTAACTTTCTTCTTAGTAACACCATCTTTTATTTCTGTTTCTTCTTGTTCTGGTACTATTACACGAAATATATAATCTTTCATGTCCATAGATTCTGCACGCATTAATAACTTTTCTTTTACTTTATTCTCATGACCTGAATAAGTATTTACAACATACCATTGTTTTTCCATAGACTAATCCTCCTAATTCCCAAGTGTGTGTAAAAAGGCTAAAATAATATCAATTAAATAGAAAAATAATGCACAACTAATAATAAATACAATAGTAGCAATTGAATATTTAACAACATCTTTCTTACTAGGCCATTTTACCCTTTTCCATTCTGTTTTTACACCACTAAAAAAGTTACCAATCTTAGTAAATAAACCTTCTTTTTGTTCTTTTTCCTTAGAAGTTTTATTCTTTTTTTCACCTTTTTTAGCTATTGTTTTTGTTTTTTCTACCATCATTATTCTCCTTTAATTTTCTTCAAAAGAAAAACACCTTCACGTGTTTAACTGTACAATATCACAATCATATAAGAATGTCAAGCTCTATTCTTCTTTTTTCTAAAGCAGTAAATAATATATAAAGTACTGATCACAAAAATAATAATACTAATAAATTGTGACACAGAAAATATGCCTATAAAACCACGATAAATATCCCCACGTAAAAACTCTAAAAAGAATCTACAGAATGAATAAATAGATAAATATAGTGGTAATAAGCAATCATAATATTTTTGCTTTTTCTGCCAATGATAAAGTAATATAAATATAATCAAATTGCAAAAGGCTTCTAATAATTGTACTGGAAATCTATTTACTCCGTTAGCAGGTTCTACTAATGAATTTGTATATAAAAAACCAACTTTACTTTCTATTCCATAACAACACCCTGATAAAAAGCAACCAATCCTTCCAAAAAAATGAAACAAAGGAATAGCTGGTGTAATGATATAACTATATAATTTTAAATCTAATTTTTTTACTCGACCATAAATAAAGCCCGCTAATAAACCACCAAGTAAGCCACCATAAAATACAGATCCACCAAAAATAGCCTGTAAAAAGGCAATAACAGTATCAAAAGAATTAATTTTATCAAGATTAGTAAAAAACTTTATCAATAACGGAAGATTAACTAATCCATATAATAAATGCCCGCCTATTAAAACACCTATCGCAACAATCAATAAGAATACAATTACTTTATTATCATCTACTTTATTTTTTTGAGCTTGCTTCACGCAGAAAAAACCTGCTAATAAAATACCAATAATTGCCATAATTGCATAACTAGTAATTACTTTACCGAAAATTTCAATATAAGGAAACATCTTTACACCTCAAAAGAATAAAAGCATCAAATGATGCTTCTACACATTATTAATACATAGAACTTACAATTCCTGATGCAGTGCCTACTATGCATAGTGCACATACAACAAAAATACCACTTAAAGAAGTTCCAACGATAGAAAGTACTAACCCTGCCGTAGCTAGTCCTTTCTTACTTTCACTATGACGTCCTTTTACAGATAGAACAATACCAACTATACCTGCAATTAAACCAATCCATACATATATGAAAGAAAATATAACGGATACTATTCCTAAAACTAAGCCTGCTACAGCAAGTCCATCTGCATTAGAATTTTGTTTCATTCTTTTACCTCCTCACTAGTATCATATACTAAATAACAAATGATAGTCAACAAAAAATTGAATAGTAAAACTAATATGGTTCAAATTTAACATTTATAGTTGTTCTATTGTGTCTATTCCTAATATCTTTAAAGAATTTTTTAAAACTTTTGAAATACATTTTAATAGTCTTACTCTTGATGATTTTAATACAATATTAGACTCATTCGATATATTAACTTGTTCATAAAATGTCGAAAATAAACTAGCAACCAAAAAGACATATTTAGTTAAATGAGAAGGTTCATTTGATTTCAATAAACTATCAATCACTTCTGGAAATAAAGATAATTCTTTTACTATTTTATGTTCAATATTATGATTAAACTTAATCTCATCTACTAAATCCATTTTATTATTTTTTAATATTGAATTAATTCTTGCAAGACTATATAAAATATAAATTCCTGATTCTCCTGTAAAACTAGTAGCATTTTTTAAATTAAAATTAACTATTTTATTTTTAGAAACATTCAACATTGTAAACTTAATACAAGCATTTACTAATATATTTAACTTTTCTTCAGATATTTCACTCTTTCTATTATGAAATTCTTTTATCAAAGTTTCTCTTACTGCTTTCATAAAATCAGTAACTAATACAACTTTTCCTAAAGATGTTGACATTTTATCACCATCTAATAAAACATAAGAATAACATATAAGTTGTGGAGCTTTATAACCTAAAATATCTAAAACAGCACTAATTTGTTTCATATATACTTCTTGATCTTCTCCTAAAACAATAAAGTTATTTTTAGGATTTAAATTTATTTTATAAATTGTATATGCTATATCTCTTATAGGATATAATGATGTCTTATTTGAACGAGTTAAAACAAGTACTGGTTCCCTTGTTGGAATGTCATATGAAGATAAATCTACATATAATCTTCCTAATTCATCTTCATGCAATTTACCTGTTTCTTCTAATTTATTTAAAATATCTTCTAAGTAATTATTATAAACAAAATCAGATTCATGAGTAAATACATCAAAATGAATATTTAATTGATCAAATATCTTTAATTGACCACGAACACATTTATCAGTTATATTTTTAAATTTATTAATCATTTCTTTATTACCATTTTCTACTTCTTTTAAATAATCAAATGCTTTTTTATCTATTGTTTCATCTTCTTTAGCTTGATTACTAATTTTTACATAAGTATCTAAAATTGAAGAAAAGCTATTATCTTTTAATCCAAAATTCTCTATCCCAATTACAAGTAACGCTATTTTTTTACCAATATCATTTATAAAATAATGCCTCTCAACTTTATACCCAGTAAATCTATATAAATTACTCATAAAGTCACCAATCAGACTATTTCTACACCTTCCAATATGTGGTTCTGCATTAGGATTAATGGAAGTATGTTCAATAAGTAATGATTCATCATTTCCTTGATTTAAAGAACCATAATCATCATTCGATTCAATTTCATTTATTATTTTATAGCTAAACATATCATAATTTATATAAAAATTAATATATGGTCCCATCACTTTAATATCAGAAAAATTATTTTCATCATCATTAAAGTTTTCTTGAATTAGTTTTGCTATATCTATTGGACTAGAAAATTCCTCAGTCTTCAAGTTAGCACACTGAATACTATAATCTCCCATTTCATCTTTTGGTGGTATTTCTATCTTTATTTTATATTCTTCAACATTAATAATTTGAAGTATTTTCTTAGTAATATACTTTTTCATTTTTTCCTCCTTTTACTAAAAAAAATTCTATCAAATAAGGACGAATATAAATCCGTGGTACCACCTTATTTCATAGAATTCCTATGCACTCATATCTTTAACGCAGATAAACGATAAGACTCAAAGGTTCATTCATAAAACATTGTCATTCCCTTTCACCGACCGGAAACATCACTAAGACAAGAGGTTAAATTACTACTCCTTTTTCTTCATCATTTCAAATATGGCAAAAGTATACCATCTTAATATACATTTGTAAAGCAAATGCTTAGAATGAAAAAAATAAAATTGTAGCATCTGGTGCTAGTATAGATATTGGGACACAAAATTTTACACACATGATATAATATATATCACTTGTGAAAGGAGTTGTGTCTCATGGGA
>CAJFVY010000005.1 GCA_904420615.1 uncultured Bacilli bacterium
AATTTTTTAACAACGGTTGTTTCTTATTCTCTTATATTTATTAACTAAATCTATTGTCAATACCTTTTTTCGTGTTTTTATCCTGAGAAATTTAGCTCCTCTGTTTTCATTTACCTCACTTTATGATAAACTGTTATTAGAGGTGGCCAGTAGTGAAAAAGAAAAATGTTGGAGATGTTAGGATTAACCCAAAGAAAAAGGAAAAAAAGAAGATTATTATTATTTCTATTATAGTGTTAGTTTTGGTAATTCTTATTAGTGCTTTTTATGTTATCTTTATCTTAGATATAGATGATACGTTACCTGGCACAGAAGAAATTTATGAACCAGAACCAGGCATAGTGGAAAGAAGAAAATTAACTGTTTTTGATGAAGATAGCAATGAACGACCTATTGCTATTATGATTGATAATAATGTTGGTAATAACTTACACACTGGCTTGCAGGATGCTTATGTTACCTATGAAATCATTGTAGAAGGTGGCTTAACTAGAATCATGGCTATTTACAAAGATAAAGATGTTTCTAAGATTGGACCTGTTAGAAGTTCTCGCCATTATTTTTTAGACTATGCTTTAGAATATGATGCTATTTATGCTCATTATGGTTGGAGTACTTATGCTAGTAATGATATTAGTGCATTAGGTGTTGATAATATTAATGGTTTATACGATGATGCCTATTGGCGAGACTCTACTATAGCAGCTCCACATAATGTATTTACAAGTATTAATACATTATACGAAAAAGCAGAAGACCTAGGATATTCTAAAACGTCTGATGATTGGAATGTATTAAATTATTCTTATGATGCAGTAAATTTAGATTCTTATGATGATGAATATCAGAGATGCGAAGGGGAAGGGTGTATCCAAAATTCAAGTTTGATAAAAGCAGATAATGTGGTAATTCCTTATTCATACAATCAAACTAGAAGTTATGTATATGATTCCACACGTCAAGTTTATTTAAGATATATGAATAATCAAGCTCATATAGATAGAGTAACAGGTACTCAATATTATTATAAGAATATTATTATTATGCAAGTTTCTAATCACACGTTAGATAGTGAGGGAAGACAAGATCTAGATACAGTAGGAAGTGGCTCTGGATACTATATTACCAATGGTTATGCTTTACCTATTACTTGGACAAAGAATAGTAGAAGCTCTAAAACAATCTATCAATATTCGAATGGTGACGTTGTCAATATTAATGATGGTAATACTTTTATTCAAATTGAACCAACTACTTATAATCCACAAATTGGTTAATGAGCAAGGAATAAAATGTTAGAAAGAGTGATAAATATGCAGAAAATAATTTTGATTGGTGGAGGAGAAACTGGACGTGGTAATAAACCATATGAAACAAAGAAGTTTGATCAAGAAGCTGTCAGATTAACAGGAAAAGAACGTCCTACTTTTTTGTTTATTGGTTTAGCCAGTAGTTTTTCTGATTCCTATTATGATACTATGAAAAAAGTTTATCAAGACTTAGGGTGTGAAACTATATATTTGAAAAAAAAGAATATTAAAAATAATCCCGATATTGTAAAAAATAAAATAGCTAAAGCAGATATTATTTACTTTTGTGGTGGCGATAGTTTGAAATTAATAAACGATATAAAAGAATATCATTTAGATTCACTATTAAAAGAAGCACTAGATCGTGGTTGTGTTATGGTTGGTATGTCTGCAGGAGCTATACTTTTATCAAAAGAAGGATTTAGTGATAGTTTAATATTAGAAGGAAAAAGTGATCGTTATAGTTTTGTAGAAGGATTAAACTTTTTACCAATATCTTTTTGTCCTCATTATGTAAAGGGAAGTCAAAAAGATATTGAACTACATGAAGAAATAGGAAATAGATATGTATTAGCTTGTGATGATCAAACAGGAATTGAAATTGTTGGTGATAAAGTTAGAATTATAAAAAGCAATAAAGAGAAAAAAGTTAATATATGTTATGTAAAAGAAAAGTTTTTAGTAGATGAAATAAAAGAAAGTGATTGGTTTTCACTAAATAAAATTATAAAATAAATATATGTGTGTAGAAAGATACTTGATAATAGTGTCTTTTTTGTAGTATACAGTAGTATATACTATATGTAAGGAGGAAATGATGTGACAAGAAAGAAAATAATATGGATCAGTAGTATTGTTGTTATTTTACTTTTAATTATAATAGCTATTATATATTATATTAATAACAGAATTGTAATTGATAATACTTCTTTTACATTAGTTGATGATTTAAATGTAAATATTTATAGTGTTGCGGATGCTTCTGATTTTGTAGAACAAATTGATGGTGAAATTATTAGTAGTGATGAAATAGATACTACAAGGTTAGGAGAACAAACTGTTTCTTTTCTTTATCTAAATAAAGATAATAAAAAACGAAAAGGTGTTTTTGAAGTTGAAGTTCGCGATTTGGAATCTCCTTTAGTTTGGCTTGGAAATAGTTATAGTGTACCAGTCAATAGTGAAGATGATTTTATAGATTCTATTATGTGTGCTGATAATTATGATAGCAATCCTAGTTGTACCGTAGAAGGAAGTTATGACTTGAGTACAGTCGGAAGTTATGATTTAAAGTTTGTAGCGAAGGATAGTAGTAATAATGAAAGTATTATTGATTTTACATTATATGTTTATGATAATACCAATATAGATAGTTCTCCTCAAGAAAATAATGATATTGTAGTTACTAATTTTGAAGATGTGTTAAATGATTATAAAACGGATGATACTGAAATAGGTATTGATGTTTCTAAATGGCAAGGAGAGATTGATTTTACTAAGGTAAAAGAAGCAGGAGCTAATTTTGTCATGATTAGAGTTGGCTCACAACAAGGTGTTGGGGGAGAATATATTCTTGATCCTTATTTTGAAGAGAATATTAAAAAAGCATTAGACAATGATTTAAAAGTTGGTATTTATTTTTATTCTTATGCAGATAGTACAAAAGAAGCAGAAAAACAAGCAGATTGGGTTTTAAAACAAATTGATAATTATGATATTACTTTACCTATTGCTTTTGATTGGGAGTGTTATTCTTTTTTTAACCAAATGGAGTTAAGTTTATTTGGATTGAATCAAGTTGCTGAATCTTTCTTGGAGAAAGTAGAAAAAGAAGGATATGACGGAATGCTTTATGGTAGTAAGAATTATTTAAATAGTATTTGGAAATATCATGATTATGATGTTTGGCTTGCTCATTATACAGATGAAACAGATTATGATGATGAATATGTAATGTGGCAATTATGTCAAAATGGAGTTATCGATGGCATTAATGGTATGGTAGATATTAATATCTTATTTAGAAATATTTAATTTTTTTATACTCTACGATTAATAGGTAGAATCTTTTCATGAAATAAGATAAGATCATTACGAGGTGAAAAGATTATGGATCAAGTTAAAGTAGGAAAGTTTATTAAAAAGTTACGATTAGAAAAGAAAATGACTCAACAACAATTAGCGGATTTATTAGGGTTAAGTTTTAAAACGATATCGAAATGGGAATGTGGTTATGGCAGCCCTGATATTTCAATTATTAAGGAATTAAGTGATATCTTAGGAGTTAGTACAACAGAACTATTAAGTGGTGAACGGAATAAAGATCTCAATATGAAATCAAATCATTATCTCAAAAAGAGAATAGTAATTACAATATTTATTGTATTATTGTTATTATCACCACTTTTAATTCTTTCAATTGGGGAATTAGGTAAGATAAAATCACTTCCGTCTTTTTCCACAATTTTGTTGAAAAATAAAACAGAAGATTTATTTCAGGCTCTTCAAAGTTATGATTATAAAGAATTAGATTCTATGTTGAATCACAATGTAGCTTTAAGAAATCAAAAAGAATATGATTATAGTGTAGATGAATTGCTTGAAAGAATAAAAGAATTAGAAAAAAGAAAAATTGAGTTTGATAATTTAAAATATGAAGAGTCAACATATGGGAATACAGTTTATTATAATATAAGTGTAAGATATAATTCTGCTTTATATGAATTCTATTATAGTATGGAATATGACAAAAAAGATAAGAAATATTATTTTCTTATATGGGCACCAACACATGATAATAAGGCAGAAATTTACCATTTAATAGAAGAAGTACTTTGTCCAGAATCAGAATATTTTTTGACATAAATATATGATTAGAAGTGAGATCATAAAGAAATACTAAATTTAAATAAGATATATATTAAAAAAGCCACTTGAAAGTGGTTTTCTATA
>CAJFVY010000006.1 GCA_904420615.1 uncultured Bacilli bacterium
ATGAAAAAAAGAACCCTTATTTCATGGGAACTTTCTCTCTTAATTTTATATTTTCCAAATAACGGGAACTTCCAATTTAATTCAGTCTATTTAATTTCTACTATTTCAACTTCGTAGCTACCATTAGGGCTTTCTACTGTAATAATATCCCCTACTTTATGATTTAATAAAGCCTGAGCTACTGGACTTTCGTTAGATATTTTACCTTCGAATGGATCTGCTTCTTGACTTCCAACAATCTTATATTCATCTGTATCATCTGGATCGTCTACATATTTAATTTCAACTGTACTACCAAGACCAACTTTATCTTTTGGAACATCTTTAATAATTTCTACATTTTCTAACATCTTTTCAATTGTTTTTATTCTACCTTCTATTTGAGCTTGTTCATTCTTGGCAGCATCATAATCGGCATTTTCAGATAAATCTCCTAAACTACGTGCTTCCTTAATAGATTGAATATTAGCAGGTCTTCTTTCATTTATTAAAACATCTAATTCATTTTTTAATTCATTTAACCCCTCTTCAGTTAAATATACTACTTTTTTATTTCCCATTTTTATCACCTCTAGCAATATATTATTCTTGGTGGCATATACCACCTTCAACATGACTAAGATTATATCACATTTTTAAATAAATAGCAAGATTTTTTTACTTACTTATCTAAAGTATCTTTATGAATATATCAAGAAAAATTGCTAAAAAAACATTGAATAGACTTGCATTAATATTATTATCATAATTATTTTAAATTCCTTTTTCAAGAAGTTTGATAATTATCTAGTTTATTTAATATCTCAGAATTTATTATATCAATCACAGATCTTACCAAATAATATTTTTATTTATTGTAATTTAATATATATGTTAAAAAAGAAAAATAGACACTGTATTTTTATACTTTGTCTATTATTTTGGAAAACTCTAATCTTTCTAAACTTTTAATTTGTTTTTTGAAAAAATCATCAGTCATACCACATAAAAAATCTAACACTTGTCTTTTAGAAGAGGTTTTAGTTAAATATTCTTCACATTGATGATTTAAAAAGGTTTTATAAATTACGCTATGATGATTTTTATATTTAATATCTTCTAAATATTTATAAAATAATCTATTCATAGCCTTGTCATAATATTGATAATCTTTTTTACTAAGTGAATGTTTATAGATATGTTCATAATTATATTTCTTTAAATCCATTAAAGCTTTAAATACTTTATCACTTAATTTAATATAGGGTTTACCTAAACTTTCATGAATAATATCTAAAATAATGGTATTTACAATATCACTATTATTATCTCCTAATACTTTAACAATATCTTGAGGTAATTCTTTTCTGTCTAGTTCTCCTATTAGAATAGCATCTTCTATATCTCTTCCAATATAGCCAATAATATCACTAATTCTTACAACACATCCCTCTAAAGTCATAGGATGATATGTCTTACTCTTTTTTAAGTTAGTATAGGCACTTTTATACTGTTTTAAAAACTCTTCTTTGTTTTTTTCTTCTTTATAATAAATATTACTTAACATTTCTCCATTATGGGTCATAATACCATCTAATACCTGAATGGTTAAGTTTAATCCTTCTCCATGGTTTGCTACTGCCATATAATATCTTACACTTTGAATATTATGAGCGAACTCTTCTTTTAATTCTCTTCTTGAAATATTAGCAATCATCTCTTCGCCGGCATGACCAAGTGGTGTATGACCAATGTCATGTCCTAAGGCAATTGCTTCAATTAAGTCTTCATTTAAGTTTAAAGCTCTTCCAATTGTTCTTGCAATTTTACTGACTAATTGGACATGAGTAATACGCTTGCTAACATGATCATTTGGAGATGATGAAAATACTTGGGTTTTATTTAAATATCTAGTATAAGAAAGAGAATGAATAATTCTATCAATATCATGAAAGAATGGAGGTCTAATATCTTCTACAAATGGTTTTAATCGAATGGCTTCTTTGCTCTTAGTAGCATAACTAGATAAACCTCTTTCTTTTTTCAAAAAGTTTTTCTTAGCCTTCTTTAATACATCCATTATTTAGTCCTCCTTATTAGTCGCATCATAGAATAAGATTCTACTTCATGAATAAACGGAATAAATAATACTTGTTCAGGATGTCTTGCCACAGGAATAGAATTATGATCTTCATCATATATCGTAGAAATTGTTATAGGATAGATATCACCAGAAGGTGTAAAAACTTCTACTTCATCACCAACTTTAAAGTAATTTCTCTCTACTAATTTTAATTCTTTCTTTTCTTCTTCGTAACCTGTAATTAATCCTAAGTAATCTTGATTGCTAATCTCTTGCCTTCCTGTATAATACTGATCAGTATCATCTGCTTCATGGAAGAAATATTGACTACTTACTTCTCTATTAGCAACTCGATTTAGAATATCGATATGTTTTTTCTTGAAAGTTTCATCTAAGGTATGATGATAATAAGCATCAATAAGGGCCCTATAGCTACTAACTACGGTAGCTAGATAATATAAAGAACGCATTCTACCTTCTATCTTAAAAGATCTTACCCCAATTTCGATTAAGTCTGGAATAAAAGGGGCCATACACAAATCTTTTGTAGCCATAGTAAATTTATGTTCATCTTCTGTTTCAAAAGCAAACCTGCATACTTGCGCACACCCTCCTCTATTAGCATCTCTATTTGTAACATAATTAGAAAGAGCACAGCGACCACTAAAACATGTACACATAGCGCCATGAATAAAAACTTCAATATCTAATTTTGTTTTATCTATAATTTCTTTTATCTCTTCTTTAGATAGTTCACGAGCTAAAACAATACGTTTTACTCCTAATTCTTTATAAAACATAGCTGCTTTGACATTCAAAGTAGAGGTCTGAGTAGATAGATGTACTTCTACTTCTTTATAATGCTTTACCATATACTCTACTACATAAGGATCACTAACAATAACAGCATCTATTCCACAAGCTACTAAGTCTTTCATATATTCTTCAAAGTCATTTCTATCTTCCTCATGAAAGACAATATTTACTGTGACATATACTTTTTTTCCTAATTTATGGGCAAAAGTACATCCTTCTTTTAATTCTTCTAAAGTAAAATTAGTCGCATTAGCCCTTAAACCTAATTTACTTCCACCCACATAAACAGCATCTGCTCCATAAAGAAGTGTTACTTTTAATCTTTCTAAATCGCCTGCTGGCGCTAATAATTCTACTTGTTTCATTTTTTCACCCGATAAATACTACGTCGATAGAAAAAATTTGTATTTTTACCTAATAGTTTATCTAACCTTTCTTTATCAAATTCTTTAAAGTTATGAATAACTTCTAAAAACTCATCACTTGTTAATTCGCCTTGTTCTAAAACTCCATAATCGATTTTTTCTTCTACTAGAGTTTCATAAATATGAGCAGCACTAAATCTTTTAGATGAAATAAAACTAGTACCATCTTTATTTTCTAATACTCTAAATTCTTGTTTTGACATTGGTTCTTTAATATTTAGCTCTTGTTTTTCAATTTCTTTTTGTTGTCCTTTATAATAATTTGTTACTAGTTTTCTTTTAGACATTGCTACTACAGGATACCCAGTAAGCATCATCATGACTTTTCCTTTACTCTTATGTTTAATTGCAACTATTTCATCTAATGTAATTTCATTAGCTAAATAAATTCCACTAACACCATGTTCAAAATAAAAGTTTGCTGTATCACTATTTGTTACCATATGTGTCTGATTCCAATATAGTGGAATCTCTAATTTTTCTTCTTTTACAATCTGTAAAACAGCTAAATCATAAAATAATACCCCAGTAATATTTAATTTATTAATTTCTTTTAAAATCTTAGTTAGAGAATCTAATTCTTTATTTTGATATAATTTATTCATCACAATAAAACATAAAGCATCTTTATATTTTTCTTTAAACTTTTTAACTTCCTCTAACGTATAGTAATATTCATAATCACAAGCAAAAGAAGATAATGGAAATAAAAATCCATCACAACCTTTACTCAAATATAAATCATATTCTTTATCTTTAATAATTCCTAAAAGTTTAATACTAATCGCCTCTTTTACTATCTAAATATTTATCAAAAGTCGTCATTCATTAAAAAATCAAATACATTTAAATGTTTAATACCATTTCTAGAATAATCTTCTACATCTTTAGATATAACATACTTTGGATAATTGTCATTAATTTCTTTAAATGCTCCAAATTCCCTTTCAATCGTTTCATCACTTGTTAATTCATAACAAGCTTGAATATACTTAATATCTTTATTTTTAGTGGCAATGAAGTCTATTTCTCCTTTGGCTGTCTTACCAATATATACTTCATATCCTTTATTAATCAATTCATTATATATAATATTTTCAAAACACTGTGAATAATTAATTTGCTTATTACTGGTTTTTATTTTTTTTACTCCTAAATCTGTTGCATAATACTTATTTAATGATTTTAAAACATTTTTCCCTTGTATATCATACCTATATACTTTATTCATAATAAAAGTAGAACATAAAGCTTCAAGATATTTATACAAAGTATCAGTTGCTACCTTATTATTATTTCTTGCTAAGTATTCTAAAACATTAGTGGCAGAAAATTCTCTTGTTTCCGTTTCTAAAACATATTGAAGTATTTTGTTAAATGAAGTAATATCAGTAATTCCTAAACGATCAACAACATCTTTTAATAAAATAGAATCATATACATCAGAAATATAATTTTCTCTAGATTCAAGATTATCAAACATAAATCTTTGTGGTAAACTGCCCCACTCAAAAATATCAAGTAATAAATTCATATAATTTTCTTTTTTGGTATTAGTTAATTCTACTATTTCTTTAAATGATAACGGATTTATTCTAAAACTAACATATCTTCCAGATAAATCCGTAGATAATTCCAAAAAAGTCATTTTACTATTAGAACCAGTAATAAAAATACTAAACCTATCCAATGCTCTTAATGAATTAATAGCTTTTTCAAACTCTTTTACTTTTTGAACTTCATCTAAAAAAACATAATAAATCTTATTGGTAGTAGTAGCCTTTTGTTTTACATAATTATATAATTTTTCTGCATTTGTAATTTCAGAATAATCAAGTAATTCAAAATTGATATATATAATTTGTTCATCCGATACACCTTTTGTTTTAATTTCATCTATAATTTGCTTCAAAATAACTGATTTACCACTTCTTCTTAATCCACATAAAATTTTTATTAAAGATGTAACATCATAAAAATCTCTAATCTTATTTAAATATCTTTCTCTTTTTAACATTACACATCACCGTTTACATTATACTACTAAATGCGAAGAATGAAAAGTTTTTTTGTTTAATTGGAAAAACTTTTTCGTTAAAATCAAATTATTTTGTTTTATTAGAAAGAAAAGACACCTACTTGAAGTGATACAATAAATGTAGACAGTCTAAAAAAGACACAGTCTACATTTTTTGGTTATTATAAATAAGAAGGAGGCTATTTTATGAAAAAAAACAATATGAAAACACCAGAAGAAAAAGAAATAATTGTAAAACGATATATAAATGGTGAATCAACCACAAAATTGGCTGATGAATTTAATGTTGCTAGAAGGCAAATTTATCGTTGGATAAAAAAATATGAAGAAAAAGGAGTCGCTGGTTTAATATCAAATACTGGTAAAGCATCTACTCGCCATAAAAATATGGGATTGTATTTAAGAAAGCCTAAATCAAGAGAAGAAGAATTAGAAATAGAATTGATGAAGAAAGATATTGAGATAGCTCGATTAAAAAAAGGTTACGAAGTGAAAGGAGTTGGTCCAAAAAAGGAATTCGTTACTACATTC
>CAJFVY010000007.1 GCA_904420615.1 uncultured Bacilli bacterium
AACTTCCTACATTATCACCAAAAAAGTCACTAAAAGCAGCCATAATAGTAGCATTCTCTTCATTCTTCCAAACCTCAAAAGCATAAATATTACAGTATTTACTCACTTCATCATAATGCTCTTCTAAAAAAGAAAATAAAGCTTTACAATGAGCACACCCACTCCCATAAAAGAAATACATATTAATTTTATCATCATTAAAGGTAATATCCTCTAAGGTAGCTTCTTTATTAATTTCTACTTTTTGATTTTGGTTTAATCCTAATATAACTATAATAATTAATACTACTATAATTATGATAGCTATTAAATACTTCTTCATTAAAAATCCACATACCTTTCTGTATCATATAATGTGCCATCTATTTCAATATAAATACCATATCTACCATTTAAACCTTCATCATTAATATAATTAGTTACTACAATTCCATTTTCAGTTTCTTCCTCAGTAAAAATATCAACACATAAAGCAGTATAAGGTTTCTTACTAACTTTTACATTATAATAATTTGAGAAAAGTCCTTTATTAAGTACTATATTAATATCTTGTCCTCGTTTAAACTTTCCTTTTACAACTAATCTATCTATTTCTTTTGTTATTTCAATATGATGTTCTTGATAGGTATCATCCATTTCTTTAGCACTAATCCATGGTGTAAATTTAAAACTGGTAACTTCAGTTTTTCCTAATGATCCTAGTCTTTTGGCTTCTTTTTTTTCGAACTTTTCATCCTCAGTATATAATGACATTTTTTCTACACGATAATTATTAGTAGGTAATTTTAATTCAAATACTATTTCATCATTTATTAATTCAACAGTATCAGAAACAAGTGTAGTATTATCACTAAATCCAGCTGGTTGATTAGAGTTTTTACCATCTACATAAACAATACCTCCAGAATGAATAATATAATGATTGTGATCAAGATAATCTACATCTGAAATATATGGAGAATAAAATTCACTTCCACGCTCTTTACCATATTCAAATATTTGCTCTATCGTCATATTTTCAGTATCTATTTTATACATGACTCCCCTTGTATAACTATCTTCAGCAGGTACATAATCCTCCTTATTTTTAGATTTATTATTACCATTATCTAAAAGAAATACATATCCTTCAGGAGTAATCATCGCTGCATGTTGACTCCATTGCCATTCAAAATCATCTCCTACTGGGGTAAAAAAATACTTTTGATATTCTTCACTCCAATTTGTAGGATCTCCTATAATCCAATTTAATTCTCCATTATCGTAATCAATATTAATTACAGCATCCTGATGTCTTCCAGATAACGTAATAGAGTTTGTATTCTTATCATACCAAACAGAATTATTATGAAACCAGTCATACGCAGTCCAGTTTTCACTTTTTCCATCTTCCATATTTAAAATATCTTTTAAATCAAAGGTTTTAACAATATCACCAGTTTTTCTATCTAATTCTACAATATAGTCTTCTACGGTTCCAGCATCATTATTAAAATCATCACTAGCCACTAACAAATTACCATTTTCAAGTTCAAAATAATCATGATGATATCCACCTTCCAGACTAAATTCTGTATATATTTTGCCTAACAAATTCATTTCATATAATCCTGTCATATAATAAGGACTATTAATTAATCGATCCGTACTAACTAATAAATGACCATTATCTAATCTATTAATTTCCCAAATAGTATTAATAGTAAGATACCATCTAATATCTCCATTAATATCATAAGCACAGGTATAACCAGAACTAGATGGTGTATAAAAATATAATTCATTATTTAATTGCTCTTTATTAGCATAAACATCTGTTGGTAAAGCAATATCTTCAGGTAAAGCTTCTGTTTTGATAGTAATTGTTTTTTTAACTTCACCATATTCAATAATTACTTCATTCTCCCTATCAGCATATAGACCATAGATTGGTAAATAATGTTCTTTTGTTTTTTCAAATGTATGACTATAAGTAGTTAATTCATCTTCTCCCACAATCGTAACAGTGGGACTTACCTCTTCTTCTGTTTCAAAAGCAATAAGGGCTGTTAATGGGGATATTTCATATGGATTTAAAATCACATTAGGATCATCAATCGTATATCCTTTACTAACAATTTTATCTTCAAATTCTTGTTGTTCTTCAATTAGGCTAACTACGCTATCTACTTCAAGCTCTTGCTTATCCCTAAATACAAACCAAAAAATAGCAACTCCTACTAATAAAAATAACAATATAATCAAAATTAATTTTAATTTACTATGTTTCATCTCTTACCTCCATAGTAATTTTAAATAATTATATACTATAAATTCAATAAAGTAGGAGTTGAAAATAACTCAACTTTAAGTTGAGTTATTCATTATGACAATTATCTTGTAGACTTAATGGAATTTGATAATAAGTTACTTTATCATTTTCATCTGTTGCCTTAATTTCTAAAAATAATGTATTATCTTCATAATTTTGGCAAGTTTTTTCATAATCATCTATATGAAACTGAGTTGTAGTTAAAAATTCATCTAATGTAATAGAAGGTGTATCACGATAAGTAACTTCATCGATCAATCGTTCATTATTATTTGTTTTTTCATATAAAGTACACTCTATATTTTTATATAAGGTATTATCTTTTTCTCCACAATAATTTATATCAGAAATATAAATGGACGATCTTTGACTATTATAAGCAATACTACCACTAATAGTAAAATTATTACAGGCAGATGATAAAGTTTTAAACTCAAAAGTCTCTTTTTTATTTAAGAAAAATAATAATAAAATAATAATTAATAAAATTATAATACTGCTTATTAAAACAATCCAATATTTCTTATGATTTTCTTTTTTCTTCTTTTGATCTCCCAATATTGTATTCATATCAAGATCAAAAAGATCAGCAATTCTTTTCATAATAGCAATATCAGGAATATTCTTTCCATTTTCCCATTTTGAGACAGCTTGATAGGTAACCCCTAATTGGCTAGCAAGTTCTGCTTGAGTTAAATGATTCTTTTTACGTAATTCTCTAATTATTTGTCCTATTTTTTCTTGATCCATCATCTACCACCACTATTATTTTAACATAATACTATAATTTGTAATACTAGGAAGTTAAAATAACCTTCTTAAAAAGAAGGTTATGATACTATTTTATTTGTTCTTTTACTTTCTTATTTAGGAAATCACTAATTTCATTTACTGATAACTGAAATTTATTTCCTGTTTTTGTTTCTTCTATTTCAATATTTTCTCCATCTGATTTATTACCAATAATAGCAACATATGGAGTGCCAAGAATATAACTATCCTTAATCTTACTACCTAGGGCATAACCTGTTCTATCATCTAAAATAGCCTTAATACCATGATCTAATAAATCTTGATACAAAGAGGTGGCTATTGGTTCTTTGTCTTCTTTATATACAATTTGTATTTTATATGGTGCAATAGCAACCGGTAGAGAAAATCCTTTAATTTTACCATCTTCTTTTAGAACATTATTCTCAATGATTGTAGCAATAATTCTTCCTAAACCAATTCCATAACACCCCATATAATAAGGTTTATCTTCACCATTTTCATCTTTATAATATAGTTTCATGCTTTCTGAATATTTAGTTCCAAGTTGAAAGTTATTACCAAGTTCCACAGCATGATATTCTTTCATATTATGAAGATCATCAATTCCAAGTTGAGATAAATACTCATCTTTATTAGGAAAGTCTAATACTTCTTTATTAATTCCAATTTTTTTAGAATCATCATATAAAATTATATCTTCACCTAATGAAGTAATTGCCTGAAATTCTTCTGATACTTTACCACCCATTGTACCATTATCACTAACTGTTGCGATAATATCAATTCCAAGTCTTTTAAAAATATTTAGATAAGCTTTATGCATCAATTGATAGGTCTTATTCATATCTTCTTCATTCTTATCAAAAGAATAAGCATCCATCATAACAAAAGTACGAGGTCTAAAAAGATAACCACGAGTTCTAATTTCTTTTCTAAACTTTTCTCCAATTTGATAATAAGTAGCTGGTAAATTTTTATAAGAAAGTAAACGATTAGCTCCAAATATAGTAGCACATTCTTCCGCAGTAGGTGCAAGTCCATAAGTACCTAAATTATTATCTAAGGTAAACATAATATCAGCTTCTTTAGTATATAAATTCCATCTATCTGATTGATCCCAAATCTTTTTAGGTTGTAACTTAGGAAATTCTACTTGTATGCAACCAACTTTATCTAATTCATCAATAATAATATCTTCTACTATTCTTTCCATTTTCGTCCAGATATTACCATATCCATAAATACCGCTTTCAAACTGGTATAATTCTCCTATTTTCATTAAAATATCTTGTCCAGAATAATTTTCCAAAACATCATTTAAACTTATTTTTTTAATATTTAACTTACTTAATCTCATAAAATCCACCCACCAATCATAGTTATGTCCTGATTTTAGCACAAGACACATTGTTTGTCAAAAAACATCTTAATATACTATATAATGTTTTTTGTTTATTTGTTTAATATATAGAGTAAAAAGGCCAAATGTATTACTAGTATTCTTTTTGCTCAAAATAAATCTATTTTAATTTACTTTCCCTTTAACGGTAATAAACCATTTGCCTATACCTGTATTCATAAAATCAGTTAACTCATCTGCAGATCTAATTTGTTGATTTTTATATAATGGATCGCAAACAATAAATTTATCTTCTTTATATCCAGAAATTAGTATGGCATGAAAACTTTTATTAAGTTGGCCTGCTAGTATGATAAGATTGCCATTTTGCATACGTTCTTTTATAAAATCAGTATTTATATCTATTCCACTGATTACTTTGGTTCCTTTTAGTACTGCTCTTTCTAAATACTTTTTATATTCATTCATAGCATAATTAAAAGTATTCTTGTCTAATTCTTTTTTATCATTACTAAATAAATTTTCATCCGAATGATAAATAGTTGCAGTTAAGCCATTTTTAGAAAAATGATATGCTAGGGCAGAAAATGGCGTTCCATCCATATATTTGGAACCATAAATTCTATATAATCTTCTCTCATCATACCAATTAGCTTTATCCATGATATGATAATATTCTAAAACCATCATCATACATGCAATTGCACAGGTATCTCCTCTTTGCTTATAAGGATGAACATTCTTATCCATACCTTTAGTCCTTTCATTTTTTAACATCTTTACTGATTTTATTATTTGTTCATTATTAAATTCATAAATAAAGCCATTATTTTTTAAGATTTGACTTTTATTCAAATACTCCAAAATCTTTTTTCTTAATAAGAAACCAGATATTCCAATTAAATTTGAAACTGTTAACTTTTATATAAGTTATCATAAATAATATTATCTCTAATCGCATTTCTATCCCGATTCTCTAACGTAAAATAATAAGGTTTTACTTTATATTCATTTTTATTTTATCAAAATAAAGGAACAATATTTTTATTTAAAATTTTCAATTTAATAAACATAATGATGTTATATTTTACAAACGATTATACACTTAATTTAATTTAAATTAAAGATTATATATTAAATTTCATAATGAGTAAGAGGCCGATATTTATCTCCACTACTATCTTTTCACAAAGAAAAAAGAAGTCATTATTTAGTTAGCTTCTTTCGTTATTTTGTTAATCCGTTACAATCCAAAAAGTAGGCATATCTCTTAAACCATGGTCTCCTGCTGCTACTGGTTGATTAATAATTTCATTATCAATAACTAATTCCGAAGAACTTCCGCCATCAAGATTAGCTGCATTAATAGCACCATAATTTTCCATAATTTCAGTTAAATCACCCATATCAGCACCTAGACTAGTAGCAAGACGTCCATTAATTACCACGAATAAAACAATTCCATCTTCTCTTTGACCAATAGCCGTTCTAGGGGCAATTCCCCAACCACCATTACCTTTTACGAAGGAACTAACACCATTCACAATTAAAAATGGACCAAACTCAACGGCATCACGAATTCCCATTGCTAGAGCTTCTTCTGCTGTCATTTTTCCTAATACAAGTTTATCATCATTAGTAAAGCCAATAAAACCGCCGCCCATATTCGCATCTACATAATCACTTACAATTACACCATCCTTAATTACAGTACCATGAGGCAGTGCCCCATTACTGTTCCAATCAGGATCATAAAAGCCGCCAGCATTTATAGCAACTCTAGCATTTTCTCTTTTGGCTACTGTAGTTATGGCTTCCCCACGAACACCTAAATAATTAGTAGTTGCAATCTTAATTTTTGAAGGGTCATAAATAGCTACTAAATAGCCTTGATACCCAGTTCCAGATATCTCAATTAGTTTAAATAAATCATCTTCATCATGCTCTAAAATTTGTCGTTCATATTCGTTTTTATAAATATTAGTATTTGCTTCTTGTTTTTTAATATCAATTAATTCAGGATTAGTCGTGTCGTCAACTTCCACAATATGATTATTAGCAAGAACTCTATTAATCTCATCTTCATTATAAAACCAAGTAGCTAAATACTGATGAGACATCGTCGTCATAGCTGATGTAATCCAAAAATCGCGAAAAAAAGGAAAAGGTCCATAATATAGAAAAAGCAATCCACTACCCAAACATAAAAAGAAAAAAGCTACAACAATAAATAGTTTTTTTGCTATTGTATTCTTTTGCTTTTCTTTTATTTGTTCTGTTAAATCAGGCATTAAAACTGTTTTTTCTAACTGTTCCTCTTTATTCATCTTCCGTCTCATTTTGTAACTCACCATCTTCTATTTCTTCTTTTCCTCTATATACACGGTCCCCATCTACATCAATATAATCTTTATCAGTAGTAATTTCTTCTAATGGAGCTTCTTCACTATTATTGGATATTAACCACTCATTATAATCATCAACTTTTTGATTATAAAGTTCTATATCATAAACATAAGTATTAATAGCCTCTTCATATCCCACTACAAAAGCTTCACATTTGTTATTCGCAGATACATCAGGATAAAGACGGTTTATACATTTTCCTTCCAAAGCTTTATAATCTTGATCTAAATCTGCTATTACTTTTTCATATTCTTGAAATAGCTGTTTAAAAGTACTATCTTGTTCCTTTAATTGTTGATAATAAGTAACCTTTATAATATCATCATAAATTTCTTCTCTTTTTTCATTAAAAGTATTCATATGATTTTTAAATGTTTCATAAGAAGTATCAACTTCTTCTACTTCTTTTTTTATTGCATTCTGATCACTGACATAATTAATAATAATATAAACAATAATGATACATACTAATATGGCAAAACCAATTGCTAAAAATAAAATAACATGCTTATTTTTCTTTTTCTGTTCTTTTAAATTCATACTTCCACTCCTAATTGTTTATTATTTTAAAAACTCCTTTTGTTCTTCTTTTATTTTCCTTTTATCTTGTTTTACTTGTTTTTTCTTCTTACTTTTATTATGTAATAAAACTAATAGAATTATTAATAAAATAACAATTAAGCCTAACATTCCTAGCATAATCCATTGTTTAACTTGATTTTCTTCTTCTATTTTTGAAAGTTCATCGCTATCATATCGCTGAATAGTATTATCTTTTAAATCATAACGATAAATATTTTTATCACCAGTTTCAATATTTTCACCATAAACTAAGAAAAATTGTGAATTTTTATCTAATTTGTAAACATTGTAAGTAAGACCATTTAATTCCTGTTCAAAAAGTTTATAGTTTTCAGGCATTTCTTTAGCATTATCTATTATATGAATATCTATAGTACCATCACTTAAATAATAATATGGTTCATATTTACCATCATCATAAATATAAAAGTTAATATCTCCTTCTTCATCTTTTAGAGCTACTAAAGTCAAATCCAGTGAATCAATATGATAAGCTAAAACATCTTCATCATTGATATGGACTGTTGTTTCTACCATATAACCTTTTACTAAATCATTTAATTCTTCTTTATTTCTAACTACAGTGTAAGATATGTCATCTACTTTAACTTCGATGGGATTTGGTTCTTTGACATTAACATCTATGGTATATGTTTTCGTAGCACCACTTTCCGCTGTTACAACAATATTAAAAGAATTATTACCAGAATGAACATCAAATTCACCTGTTCCACTAACTTTAGCCTTACTATCACTAGGAGAGGCATTTATTTTAATCTTTGTAACATCACTTTCTAATTCTACTTTATAGTTAGTTACATCAGAAGAAAAAGAAGGATCTAAGGAATGTCCTTCTATTTCAAGACTTTCCAAATTATTATTTGTACTATATTTTTCAGTTGCTGTTTCATTATTAACTAACTCAATAGTAGTACTATCAGTTGGACTAGTCACATTTTCATTCCAATCAGCAATCGAAGTATTAATAACAGAAATTGTAGTAGTACCTGTATCTTTTACCCTGAAAGAATAAGTATAAGTCCTACTAGTTTCTCCTGCTCCTTCAACATATCCAACAACATGGGTACTACCACTTAATAGTTGTAATTTATTTGTATCATAAGTTAAACTATATTCCCAACTTCCTAAGCCACTTGCTTCACTTAGAGTTACTCTAACTGTAATATTTCCACCTACGACACCTGTTGCTGTTGTACCAGCTACGGAAACAGAGGCAGCATTAGTTGTTATAGGAAAAGCAAAAAGAAAGCCAAAGAAAACTAATATTAAAAATTTACGCATGATATCACCTCTTCTGTGTTATGACATTTTCACCTAGAATTTGCTTTTGGATTCGTAGTAAATCAACTACATTAACCGTACCATCACCATTGGTATCAGTCGCTTTAATATCATTACCTGTTATATTGTTATTACCAAGTAAATATTTCTGGCATCTAAGTAAATCTAGAACACTTACTTTACCATCACCATTATTATCACCATAAATAATAACTTTATAAGCCTTTACATCTTTACCATTACTAATTAATAAAGTATCACCAGTACCAATATTACCACTAGCAGGATTGCCATTACGATCTAGATAACTAGTAACCGTCAAATTAGCATTAACACTATTTAAAATACTATTAACTGTATCACGACTCGTATTAAAATCAATTCCCATCATTACATCATTATCTACTTTAAAACCAGCTGCTACAACACCAGTATCGATATTAATCGTTTCAGGTGTTACTACCTCTTCATTTGGATCCTCATCTGGTTCGATCGAAGTATTATCATTTGGCATATTATTATAAACTGGTATTAAAAATTCATAATTATTATCTAATAGGCCGTTACTCTTATAACTTTTATAAATCTTATATGCTTCACTAGCATGAGCTCTAACATTAGTCATATATTGATTCGTATAAGTTGGATATACTCTATCACTTGATACATTAAACTTTTGATAATATAAAGTATGTTGATTAGCATCAATGAATTTACTTACGATATATTCTGTACCACCCATAATAGCTTTTTCTTTACTATTCCATGGTCTTTGATAGGTCGTTACACTAGCATCAAAACCTCCATTAGCCCAAATAAGACCTCTAATTACGGCAGATTGATAAGAACTATAAGCACCAATATTAAAGTAATTATAAATACCACTATAACTTAGGCCACTACCACAAGAATTTCTAGCATTCCAACTAGTAGGATCACTACTATAGCCTAAATTATTTAAACAGTTTTGATCAACTGAAAAAGTAAATCCTCCCCCTGTTGTACTAATACTATCTGTACTTCCCTTTTCTTGACGAATACGGCTTGCTAAGTAGACAGGGCTAACATTATAAGTACTAGCTGTCTTCATTAAGATATTCAAATATTCATCCGTATTTAAAAAACTACCACTAGTAACTCCTTTTACTACATCACGTGTTTGAGTTTCAGAATTATATTTTAAATTTTCAAACATAAAGATATAGGATTCATTTAAGAAATTACGCGGATCCATATAATAAGATACTGTATCACGACTTGCGACATACCAGCCTGCTTCATTTGTTTCTATGTAAACTCCATTTTGATAATATGGATATTCTTTACTTCTTAAACTTTCATCATCTCCATCTACCACATTAATATCACCAATGTTTTCATTAGTAACTGCTTCATTAAAATCAAGCCCTGTCTTATCCGGCGTAAAAGTCCAGTTAGGATGAGCTTCATGTAAGCTTTTTAAATATGGTAAGTAACTTTCTTTAAATCCTTTTTCCAACATAGATTTTTCAAAATCACCATTTAAATCTACATCTGCTACTGTTACAATAGCTTGATCAGAAGAACAAATATAGCCCTCTTGTCCATTATAACTAACTTTATACCAAGCATTATTACAACCATGACCGCTTTCATAATTTGTTGATATTACATCCACTCTCATACCACTTAATAATACTCCATCAGTCACAGCCAAATCTAATAAACTACCGCCTGGAGCATCTCTAAAATATTTATTAGTATTTAAAACAATATAACGTTCTTCTTCAGCAGAACCATTTAATGGCATAAAAACACAACAAATACCAAGTAGTAAAAATAACATTATTCTCTTTTTCATATCATCACTACCTTTTATATCCTTTGATACTATTATAACAAAGAAAAAGCACCTAGCCTACTGATTTCGACATTTTTCTTGTCAAACTTGACAAATGATCGTTTTTTTTAAGACAGTTATATACTTTTTTCTATACTTCTTGACAAAACTTTACAATCTTTATTTAGACATAATTTTAAATAAAAAGAAGATATAGTATAATATAGAATAACTTTGCTTCAAAGAAGAAACAAAGTTATAAGTTGAAATATAATAAAAAATTAGATATAATGGTAAAGTATCATATGGAGGATTTTTATATGGCCAAAAAAGAAAAAAAAGAAAAGAAAAAAAGAAGACTATGGTTATTAATTTATGGCATTTTTGTTATTTTAGTAAATGCTGTAGCAATTTATTCTATTTTACTATTAGGAAGTGTAGAAGAATTAATTCAATATATTGTAATTGGCATAATGGCAATAATAGATTTGATTTTTCTATTACGAATTAAATCAAAACGAAAACATAAAGAAAAAAAAGTACGACTTCTTACTACAATGTTATCTCTTTATTTAGTTTTTAATCTTATTATCATCGTTGTAATTCAATTTTTATATGGTAAATTAAGTAGTATTAATAAAGAAATGGTAACATATTCTAGTAGTATTGTAGTGATGACTGAAAGTGGTATTGAAGATATTGATGATTTAAGTGATTATACTATTGGTATTTTAGATGATTCTTCCTCTACTTCACCAGAAGGTTATATCATTCCAAAAGAAGTAATTGAAGAGTATGATTTAGATAGTGATAATGAAATAGAAGAATATGATGATTATTATAGTATGGTAGCGGATTTATATGATAATACTGTAGATGCTATTTTCTTACCGACAGATTATCCTAGCATGTTTACAAGTATTGAAACTTATCAAAATATTGCAACAGAAACAAAAATTATTTATAAAAAAGAAAAACAAATGCATAAAAGTGATGTCAGCGAACGTGAAACAGCATCGGCTGCGAAAAGTATTAAGGAACCATTTACTATTTTGTTAATGGGAGTAGATTCTGCTGAAGAAGGTCTTTCTACTAACACAGTTGCTAATGGTGATAGTTTAATTTTAGTTACTTTTAATCCAGAAACATTAAATGCTACTATGCTTAGCATTCCACGTGATAGTTATGTTCCAATTGCTTGTTGGTCTGATAAAGCTGAGAACAAAATTACCCATGCAGCAGCTTATGGTAATGATTGTATGATGCAAACAATCGAAGAATACTTTGATGTAACCATTGATTATTATGCTAAAATTAACTTTAAAGGATTAGTTTCTTTAGTAAATGCTCTTGGTGGTATTGATGTTGAAGTACCACAAGATTTATGTACTGATAATTCTAATCGTGAAGGAACCGTTTGTATTGAAGCTGGATATCAACACCTAGATGGTGAAGGTGCTCTAGTATTAGCGCGTAATAGAAAACAACTAGCCGCTGGAGATTTAGATCGTGGTTTAAATCAACAAATTGTAGTTCAAGGAATTATTAATAAATTAAAAGATATGAATAGTGTTAATCAAATTATGGATGTATTAAATATTGTTTCGAATAACTTGGATACAAACTTTACAGAATCTCAAATCTTATCTTTCTATGATTTAGCTAAAGATATTATGAATCGTTCTTTGCAAAAAGATGATGCTGATCTTATCAATATTCAACAATTATATTTAAGTGGTACTGGTCAAATGATTTATGATGAGCGAAGTCGTTTAGTACTTTGGGATTATGTTCCAAATACAGCTAGTCGTGATGATATTATCGAAGCTATGAAAATCAATTTAGGTTTACAAGAACCGGAAATGGATAAAGAATTTAGTTTCTCTATTAATGAACCATATGAAAAGACGGCAATTGGTAGTGGTCCATACCGTACTACCTTCACTTATGATTTACTTCCTGACTTTACTGGTGATAGTGAATCTCAAGCTAGAAGTTATGCCGCAGCCCATGGTATTAGGGTTAGTTTCCAAGGAAGCGGTGGTTATGTCATAAGTCAAAACTATCCTTCTAATAAGCGTATCGATTTAATTAATGGCTCTGTTGTATTAACATTATCGGGTGGTAATACATCTAATAATAGTACTAGTAGTAATAATTCTACTAGTGGTAGCAATAATAGTTCTTCTTCCAATAATAATTCAAGTACAGACACCAAAGATGAAGGCACTGATGAAATAGAAACAACTCAACCCGAGGAACCAGAAGAACCAACTACTCCTGATCTACCTGAAGAAATAAATCCAGACCCAGGTGAAGATCAAAATGCTCCAACAGAATAACATTTCATCTATTACTATAAAACCTCAACTCAGTAACTATCTGAATTGAGGTTTTTATATATATTAATAATTTATTCTTTTTGACAATACATGATATAGTATTATGATAAGAAAATTTATAATTACTTTCGCAATCAAATCTGGTATCATTAAATTACTAAATAAAAGTAACAAGAGTACTTCTATCATATAAAAGCAACAAATCGTCGTTAATATATTAGAAAATCTTTGATTCTTCATTATAAATAATAGAAGACAAGAAATGATATAACAAATAGTCAAAGCTAAATATTTATAAAGCCCAAAATGAATCATAATCCAAAATAGAAAAAAATTAATAATAGCTGTTAAAATTACTTTACTATTACGGTTATACCAACTAATGTGATTTTTATCAATTTCATTTGATACTAAGTCTAGAAAATGAGATTGATTACTAACATATTTTTTCGGTTTAAAATGTTTACTTTTCTCTAGTACTTTATCTAACTTATTAAAATCTCTTAATGCTAATATATATCCTTCTTTTTCAAATTCATCAATAATTTGTTTTTGATGATCATTAGTATGTTCTTTATATTTAGCTAGTCTTGGAGCGGCAATAACTTTTTTTTCATGCTTTAAAGCAGTTAATATACTACCTACTCCTCCATGTGTAATCACAACATCTGCTTTATCTATCCACTTTTCAAATTCTTGCGGAGAAACACTATCAAATATTTCCATATTCTTACTTTCGTATTTAGTATAGCCTGCTTGAACAACTACTTTATCTTTTATTTTTCCTTTTTCAATTTGCTTATCAATAGCTTTTAATAGTCTTACAAACCCCTTATCTTGAGTACCAAGAGTAACTAAAATCATCAGTAAATCCACCCCCCATAAGTTGCTTTTGGATAAAGATTTAACATAGATGGCCACTGAACAATAAATAAATTGGCAATCTTAAATTTATAGAATAAATTTCCAGTAATAGTTTTAGTATTAATATTCGCAAAAGTTTCAATATATATTACCCTACTACCAAAAATTCGTCCAATAGAACAAATAGGTCCAGCTGTATGAGCACCAGTCGTAATAATATAATTAGGATGATACTTAAAATAAAGAAATAAACTTATAAAACAATTTATTAATAACTTAAAGGGATATGTCAATTTATGATCTTTACTACCAAATAATAAGAAAGATACATGCTGATATTTCTTTTTTAACGATAAATTAGCTTTTGTCTTTTCCGTAATTAAAGAATAATCATACTTTTCAAATAGAGGACTTAATTGTAATAATTCATTTAAATGACCACCAGTACTTGATACAAACATCACTCTTTTTTTCTTTATTTCTTTTCGATTAACTCTATCCATTTTTCTCTCACACTCTCTTTACTAAACAGTTTTACTTTTTTTCTTCCTTCTTTTCCTAAAGCTTGCCTTTTTTCTCTATCTTTGATTAAATCTGTAATTTTTTTAATCATCATCTCTTGATTTCGATTTTTGATTAAATAACCATCACGTCCTGAGGTAATAACTTCCCTTGCCCCTTCTGCTGAATCAAAGGCAACACAAGGTAATCCATGGCTCATAGCTTCTAATAAAACTATTCCAAAACTTTCTGTAAAACTAGTCATAATATAAATAGATGAATGATCCAATAATTTATCAATATAATCGCTATTTTGAAAGCCGTGGAGTGTTACTTTATCCTGTAATTGATGTTCTTGAATGAACTTCTCTAATTCCTCTTTTTCATTACCATCTCCCACAATATCTAAAACCCAATCTGGATATTTCTTTACAATAACAGAATATATTTTTAATAAATCTAAATATCCTTTTTCTTTTGATAAACGTCCCACGCTCACTAATCTTTTTTCAGTTAAAGAACTTCTACGACGTGGAATATGTTCAAGAGTATTTGGAATATAAACTGTCTTAACATGATAATTTAGCATTTTATGGTGATAAAATCTCTCTAGATCTTTAGATACTAAAACAAAATAATCTAAATTATAAGCTGAATGAATGACTTTTGCACTATACTTCATATCGTTATGATGATGATTATGTTCCCAACCAATCTTTAAAGCACTTTTAGGTCCATATTGATCTAACCAATTATTAAATAAAAATCTACTCGAAATAATAACATCTGCATCTGTAATTTTTAAATATTTTTTCATCATTTTCTTCCGATTATATAATACTTTACAAGCATGATAACTTTCTTTAATGAAACGCAACAATCTAATATTTCGTAAAGCTTCTTTCCATTCTTTTCCGTTCGGTACTAAATCTTTTGGTAATAAGTAAGTAACTTTCACATTTTTATTGATTGGAAAAACAGAAGTACCATATAAATTATAAATAGATACTATTTCTACTTGATAATCATTAGATAATAAATTAGCTAATGTGACAATAGACTTTTCTACTCCACCATAGCCAAGATGTAATGATAAAATACTGATTTTTTTCATATTGTCCTCCAATCTGTCTCTAAACTTAGTATATACGATTTTCTCCTTATAAGTAAAGAGCAACTAAACAAAATAAATATTGTCATCATAAAAAGATACTACTTGTATAACTACTTATTTCTTCCTTTTTGCATAAAAAGCACCATTAGGTGCTTTTCTACCAAGGATTATCAGTTACTTCAAGTTGATAATCATGAATTTGTTGATAGCTATTATAACCAAAGTCAGTAATTTCTTTTTGAGTACCTTTTTCTATAGGATCAACATTAAAGTATATAACACTAATAGCGTTGTTATCTTCATCTAACATAGAAAATTTATAGCTAATCGTTTCAGTTGTAGTTTTTTGACTAGTGAAGATAAATTTATAGTCATAGAAGAAGCCATCTTCTCGTGGTGTAATTTCAAAATCGCTAATACAGCCATTTTCAATACAATGCCCATTAGTTAAACGCTCCGTTGTATAGACTCCATTATCGTTTACAATAACAGAATCTTGATCTTCCATATTATCACTAGAACTCAATGTACTATCTTGGTCTAACAATAGTAAGATACCACTAATTAATAGAACTACAGCTAGAAAAGTTAACATTATAATTATTATTTTTTTCTTCATTATAAATACCTCTATTCTTATCAAGGACAAGTTAGAGCAGCACAAGCACCTAAATTATAAATATTACCGCCACGTGCTCTAACACCCGTATCAGGTCTATTAGCATTCTCTACCGGAGTATCTGCAATAGAATTACTACAATTACCGGCTTGATCACATACTTGTACACTGACAATCCAGTCAAACATATATTTTCTAAATCCTGAATGGATCCGAGAAGTATCAAGGCTCACTGAATGACGAATTCTACCACTATATGTTTGAAGTCCTTTTAAATTACCAACATTATCTGTAAAATTACCTGTTCCGCCTATTTTCACATTACCATCGTTTGAAACATTGGCACCACATGGATTATTAGTACCAAAACTATACGTTGGTAATAAACCAAATTTCATAGTAGCGACACCGCTCTCATTATCTTCTACTCTAATATTGTAAAAGTCAATTGTAAACTGATTAATGGAACCACAATTCGTACAATACTTTCCACAATTTGAATCTACGGTTCTAGCTACAGCATCAACTGTATAGTAACCACCTGTTACAAAATCATAGTTATAATCATGAAGAACTGGTGGCGTTTTATCAACTCTTATCGTTTCAGCTGGACAAGTTCTACTATTACCAACTAAATCTGTAACTGTTCCTGGTGATTCGCTACTTTCAGTATTACTTGAAATAGTTCTACTGACATTTCCTTGACAACCACTACCACTTCCATCATTACAAGTACCAGTTAATGTAATATTCTGATTAGTCCATGCTCCACCATTACCACCACTAGTAGTACAACTTGGTGCCTCACAATCAATCTTTATTTGCTTAGAAGAAGAAGCATCTGAACATAGATCATCATCTTCACTCAAACATACTCTAAAGCTATATCCTTCATTCACTAAGGCATTACTTCGACTTTGTACACTATAAGTAATATTTCCTTTAGCATTCGAAGAAGATATATTCTGCCAAGTATTACTATTACTAGATTTTACCTGCCACATAGCTACTTTTGATGAGTCATCATCCTCATCAATTTCTGCTATTACGGGAACAGCACCACAAGCTTGCCAATCACTTGGAGCTGAAACAGATGGAGCATCCAATAAAATTTTATATGGATCTGTCGTTACCTCACAATAATTCCCCAATAAATCCGTTACCGTTAATCTTCCTACATTATATCCTAAATCAGAGGAGGTAAATTGAACCTGATCTTTATTCATTGTAGCTTTCATAAAAGATGCTGTATCACTTGATCCTGAAATCCAATTTTTCTTCTCCCAAACTTGGTTGGTCACATCAGAAGAATAGGAAACATTGAAAATTACTGATTTGGATGTATTCTTATCCGTTTCAAACTCACAATCTGGAGGAACATTATCAAGTTCAAAGAAACTACTACTTCTACTAATAGTATTACCAGAGGCATCTGTAGCTTCAACAATTAAAGAATAACTACCATCTTCAGTAATATTCCCCTCCTTAATAACATCAACATCAGCTGTAACACTATTACTATTAACGGTAATTTCTGGACTAGAAATATAATTACTATTTTGTCCTTCTTTCTTAACGTAGTATTGATAACTTGCAACAGTGCCACCAGCATTATTATTTACATTAATATGAAAAGTTAACTTTTTCTTTCCTAATACCAATTCTACTTCTTGATTCTTATTAGTTTCATCATACGTTTTTATACGATAACCATTCTCACCACTAGTAGAGCTACTAATATTAACACTTAAATCAGTATCTTCACCTATTGTTACCTCACTACTATAATCATTACAAATTAATTGTGCTTCATATTGATAATCTTCTTCCGTTACCTTCAATACTTTGACAAGACTATCCTCTACATTACACAATTCATTATCATACCCCATTACCTCATCTATGTAATCTAAAGCAATTAATGTTTGTATACTAACACTAGAAATGTTACCAATATTCTTAGGTAATTTACTTCTATAATCAGAATAATATTCACGAGCTGCTAGAACAATCATTTCCTCTTGACTGCTATAATATTCTTTTCTACTTCGACTAGTCAAATTAGAAAAAGATAAAATTACGATGGTTGTTAATATTCCTAATATGACAATTACTGCTAGTAATTCCACCATAGTAAATCCTAGCTTTTTTCGATTCTGAAAATGTAATTTTTTCTTACTAAATTTCTTTATAGATGCTTTTTTCATACCCTTCACCTATTATAGAGTATAACAAATAATAAGTGATAAATAAATATTTTTTAACTATATTTCACAATATTTTTAAGTTTTCTAATAACTTTTTTCTCAATTCTTGAAATATAAGATTGACTAATTCCTAACAAGTCTGCCACTTCTTTTTGAGTTAATTCATCCCTTCCCATTAATCCATATCTTAAAATAATAATATCACGATCTCTTGGTTCTAATTTCATCACTTCTTCTAACATTAATTTCTTCTCTGTTTCTACTTCTAATTCTTTTGTTACAATATCACTTTCAGTTCCTAAGATGTCTTCTAAATGTAATTCATTACCATCAGCGTCATAACTGAGAGATGAGTCTATACTAACTTCTGTTTTCATTTTTTTAGTCTTTCTTAAATACATCAAAATTTCATTATCAATACACCTAGAAGCATAAGTTGCAAGTTTAATATTTTTATCTCGACTAAATGTATTGATTCCTTTAATTAAACCTATGGTACCAATACTAACTAAATCTTCTAAATCTACATTTGTATTTTCATACTTTTTAGCTAAAAATACTACTAATCTTAAATTATGTTCAATTAATTGATCTCTTGCATGAATATCTCCATCTTCTGCCATCACTAAATAGGCTTCTTCCTCTTCTTTTGATAATGGTTCTGGTAAGATATCACTACTACCAACATAAAATAATGAACTACTTTTCTCTAATAGAAAACTAATTAAATAAAAAATCGTAATCATTTTAATTCCTCCCTTATTTCACTTGGTAAAATACAATTTGAACCCTTCAAATTAATTTTTTCATTACTAAATCCTATTAAATATTTATTTTTTGGTAACACTTTATCTTCTATTTTGATTTCATCTGGTACAATACATCTTAGTAATCCTTGATGTCCTACTGTTTGAAATGGTACTAAAATAGCTTCTTCTATTTTTGGAGTAATTTTCTTATTATCTAAAATAATAATGTGTCTTTTCTTATAGGGATCTATAATGGTATTCCCGGTATCTAAATAGCCTTGTACTTGTAAAGTTTGATTTTTATAGGTAATGACAATAGAATATAAGAAATTCTTTTCTTCTTTCCTTTTTTGTAATTCTTTAAAATAGAGAAAAAAGATAATAGGACTAGCAATTATAATAATGATTAAATTAATGCTAGTACCATCATGAAAAAAGATAAAACCTTCTTGTTTATAACTAAATTGAATATTTAAAACATATAGCATTCCTCCAAGAATAATACTACTACCATAAAGACTTTTTATATTGGCCCAAAAATGGTCTTTATTGTGATAACCAAAAGTACCTAATACCATAAAGATACTTACTACTACTTTTAATAAGAATAATATAATACTATTCATATTAAAAAATAAAAAAATAAGACTAAGTGATCCTAAAAAAGCTCCTAAAAGAAAGCGTCTTAATCGAGGTAAGTTTTTCCGTTCTAATCCAACAGAAAGAAGTAATAAAAGATCAAACATAAAATTAATAAAAAAGACGACATCTAGATAAATTTTCATGTTACCACCAGAATCACTATACAAAAAAAGAACCATGATTTTTGTCGTTTCATGATTCTAAACTTTTTATTTATTTAGCTAATTCTTGACAGATTAAGTTACTAATCTCTGTTGGATTTTCTACGCTAAGTCCTTCGATCAATCTTGCTTGAGCATATAAAATTTTACTATAGCGTGCTAATTCTTCTTCATTTTTATCTTCATATAGCTTCTCTAATTTCTTCGCAATTGGATGATCTTTGTTAATTTCTAGTGTTGTATTAGCTTTAATATTTTCTCCATTTGGCATAGCATTCAAAGCTTTTTCCATTTCAAGTGATACATCACCCTTTGTAGTTAGACAAACAGGATGGTTTTTCAAACGATTCGTAAAGGCAATATCATTTAAAGAAGAACCAATACTTTCTTTCATCTTATCAAATAAATCTTTAGATTGCTCATTTAATTCTTTTAAAGATTCTTTTTCTTCTTCACTATCTAAATCTAAGTCTTCAACTGCTACATTAACAAAGTTTTTACCATCGTAATTCATCATTGTCTTTAAGGTAAATTCATCAAGATAATCTGTTAAATATAAGATCTCAAATCCTTTATCTTTAACACTTTCAACCTGTGGTAATAAATCAATCTTATCTGTTGTTTCACCACAAGCATAATAAATACTTTGTTGATCTTCCTTCATACGATCTTTATATTCTTTTAGAGTAACCATTTTCTTTTCAGTAGATGAATAAAACATCAATAGGTCTTCTAAGACATCTTTTTTCATACCATAACTAGCATAAATACCATATTTTAATTGCATTCCAAAAGCTCTATAGAAAGTTTCATATTGCTCTCTTTCATTTTTTAACATTGCTAGTAATTCTTTTTTTATTTTAGTTTCTAGACTTTTCGCAATCGTTTCAATTTGATAGTTCTCTTGTAGTGTTTCCCTTGAAATATTTAAAGATACATCTTCACTATCCACAATACCCTTTACAAAACTAAAGTAATCAGGTAATAAGTCACTACACTTATCCATAATTAAAACACCCTTAGAATATAGTTGTAGTCCTTTTTCATAATCTTTACTATAGTAATTATATGGAGCATGAGATGGAATAAATAACAACGCTTGATAGTTTACTCTACCTTCTACTTCACTTCTAATAATCTTTAATGGCTTCTCATAATCATAGAATTTATCAGTATAGAAGTCTTGATATTCTTCTTCTTTAACATCTTTTTTAGCTTTTTTCCAAATTGGAATCATACTATTTAAAGTCTTGTCTTCTTCTTTTTCTCTGCCCTTATCATCTTTAGTAATTTCTTTCATTTTAATTGGATAAGTAATATAATCAGAATACTTTTTAATTAGTCTATTAATTGTATAAGACTCTAAAAATTCATCATAATTATCATCTTCCGTATTCGTCTTCAAATATAGTGTTACGGTAGTACCATTATCTTTTTTAGTACCTTCTGTAATAGTATAACCATCTACTCCAGAAGAAGTCCAGATATGAGATTTCTCTTCACCGATACTCTTGCTTTCTACTACTACTTTATCACTAACCATAAAGGAAGAATAAAAACCTACCCCAAATTGTCCAATAATAGAAAGATTTTTCTTATCATCAGCACTCTCTTTAAATAATTCACTACCACTTTTCGCAATAGTACCTAAGTTATTTTCAAGTTCCTCTTCCGTCATACCAATACCATTATCAGTAATGGTTAGAGTTCTTTCTTCTTTATTAGGGATAATTCTAATTTCTAAGTCTTTCTTTTTTACTTTAACAGTTTTATCTGTTAGTGATTGATAATATAACTTATCAATAGCATCACTAGCATTGGAAACTAGTTCCCTTAAAAATATTTCTTTATTTGTATAAATTGAATTAATCATTAAATCTAATAACTTCTTAGATTCCGCTTTAAATTGCTTTTTCTTCATTATTAATCAACTCTTTCCTTTACTATTAATCCGTTAGTTTTGTACCAACAAGTAAAGAGTAACACTTCTTTTAGCAATTGTCAATAGTGAGTGCTAAACATTTTGGAACTATTCACTAGTAAAAGTAACAACGCAGGAATTAATAACAGTGCCATATCTTTAAAATAACTTATAACTAACTTATGTTAATATACTTTTCATGTTTTATATCTTTCTTTTCAAATATTGGCACTCTTTCAAGATACTAGTTTACCATTTGAACTAATTTGCGTACTTCTTTTTGACTTAAACCAGTATACTTGGTTACTTTACTAATATTTTCACCACTATTTAACATATTCTTTGCAATTTCCAATTGATTTTCTCTTCTTCCTTCATAACGAGCAGAATTCATCTCTTTCTTATGGACAATCTCTGCATCATAATATGCATTATATTTATCATCTATTCCTAGTCTT
>CAJFVY010000008.1 GCA_904420615.1 uncultured Bacilli bacterium
ATAACTACTACCAAAATAGATAGGAGTAATAAAATGATAGCAATGTAGCGTAAAATTTTTATTATAAAAATTCTCTTACTCATCTTTTTTATCAAACCTCCTCTCTTTTTTAGATTAGAGGTAGACACTCAAACTCATTAATATTCCCTTAAAAATATTATATACTTAACCTATCTTCAAATACAATACTTTACAAAATCTCGTATACCTTTATTTTTTCTTACTTACATTTTTATTTGCTTTCAACAAGTCTCTAATTTCTTCTAATAATATAATTTGCTCATCTTTTTTCTTTTCTTCTTTTTTATGTTCTATTCCCAATTTTTTATCTGCTTTATCTCGAATCTTAGTAATTACTTTAATCATTACAAAAATACAAATAGCAATAATTAAAAAATCTACAATACTTTGAATAAAAGAACCATATTGAATAGAAGCATCCCCTATTTTAATCGATAATCCACTAAAGTCAAGTCCACCTAAGATAACACCTAAAAAAGGCATAAATATATCATCTACTAAACTACTAACGATTTTAGAAAAAGCACTACCTATAATAACTCCTACTGCCATATCTAAAACTTGACCTTTACTAATAAATTTTTTAAATTCACTTATTTCTTTTTTCATTTCAAAAACCTCCAATATTTTATCCACAATATTTGTGAATAAATTAATAATATCATATCAAAAACTTTAAATTTTACAAGTTATCCTCAAATAGAAAAAGAACTATTTCTCAAGTTCTTTTAAAAGTTCTGCTTTATTCATCTTAGAATATCCTTTAATTCCCTTTTCTTTAGCAAGTTCTTTTAACTTAGTTAAACTCATTTTTTCATAACTAGTTTCTTCATCTTCATCAGGCATTTTACCATTTTCTACTAAGTAATCAATTTGTTCTTTTGTTAGAGTTTCATATTCTAATAATGTATTAGCAAGTAAATCTAATAGATCTCTATTATCTTTAATAATCTTAGTAGCTTTTTCATAACACTTATCAATAATCTTACGCATCTCTTGATCTATTTCATGAGCTACTTCATTAGAAAAGTTACGAATTTTATTATAATCACGACCCAAGAAAGAACTTCCTTCTCTTTGTTCTAACTGCATTGGTCCTAAATCACTCATACCATATTCTGTAACCATACTTCTAGCTATCTTAGTTGCCTTTTCAAAGTCATTCTCAGCTCCTGTAGTCACTTCACCAAAAACTACTTCTTCACTAACACGACCAGCTAGTAAACCTGTAATTTCCTCTAGTAAATCTGTCTTCGTACGACAAATCTTTTCTTCACTAGGAATCATCATATTATATCCACCTGCTGCTCCACGTGGAATAATGGTTACTTTTTGAACATCATTAGCACCTTTTAATTTAATTCCTACAACAGCATGACCTGATTCATGATATGCTACTAATTTACGATCACTTTCACTCCGTTTAGCACTAGTCTTAGCTGGTCCCATTAGTACCCTATCACTCGCTTCATCAATTTCACTCATAGTAATAGCATCTTTATTACGACGAACAGCAAGTAAAGCAGCTTCATTTAATAAATTTTCAAGGTCAGCTCCAGAATATCCTGGTGTTCTCTTAGCAATAGCAGGAATATTAACACCGGGTGCTAATACTTTATTTCTAGCATGCACTTTAAGAATTTCTTCACGTCCCTTTACATCTGGAAGATTAACTGTTACTTGTCTATCAAAACGTCCTGGACGAAGCAAAGCTGGATCTAATACATCTGGTCTATTAGTAGCGGCAATAATGATAATTCCTTCATTTTCGCCAAATCCATCCATTTCAGTAAGTAATTGATTTAACGTTTGTTCTCTTTCATCATGTCCACCGCCAATACCAGTGCCTCTTTGACGACCAACAGCATCAATTTCATCAATAAAGATTAAGCATGGTGCTGTTCTTTTGGCTTGTTGGAACATATCTCTAACACGGCTAGCTCCAACACCTACAAATAATTCAACAAAATCAGATCCACTAATATAATAGAAAGGAACATTTGCTTCTCCTGCGACAGCACGAGCAAGTAAAGTTTTACCAGTTCCTGGAGGACCATATAATAAAACTCCCTTTGGAATTCTAGCACCTAATTTTTGGAACTTTTTAGGATTCTTTAAGAAATCAATTAATTCTTTAACTTCTTCTTTTTCTTCTTTTAATCCTGCTACATCTTTAAATGTAACTTTATTTTTATCACTAGATAATTTAGCTTTACTCTTACCAAAATCTAAAGAGTTTTTACCAGCACCCATTTGACGAGTTAATAACCAAAAGGCAAAAATACCGAAAATCAAGATTGGTAATACATTAGCTAAAATAATTAGAAATGAATTTGATTCGGGATCACTAGCTGCTTCTACTTGAATATCTTGAGTATCACTAGCTTCCATTATAATAGATAATACTTCATCAGATAATGGCAATCTAGCATAAAATGTTTCATTTTCATCATAATCTTTAGCAGTTCCACGAACTTCATATATTTTGGCTCTATCACGTGGTGTAATTTCAAGCTCTTCAATTTCTTGACTATCCAATAAATCCATAAATTCATTATAATTTAGTACATTTACTTTTTGATTTGCAACACTCACAAAATAGAAAATCCCAAGCATAACCAAAAGTAAAATGACATATGGAAGTAATCCTTTTTTTACTGTTTTTTTATTTATATTCATACCAATTTCTCCTTTTCCTACATATATTTAAGTATTATATCATAAAATTCATCTTTTTTCCTATCATATTTTGATTTTTTTAATCCAGGAATAAAAACAATTCTATCTTTACTATCTACTACAACAGGCCATATATCACGTTCCTGTGCAGATATTTTCTTATTAATAAATATATTTTTTAATTTCTGATGTCCTCCACCTTTAATAGCCATAATATCACCATATTTTCTAGTTCTGACTCTTAAAGGAAGAGCAAGATCTTTAGAAGAAAGTCTAGTAATATTATTGCTATTTCCAGTTTCTTCTTGAACAATTTCTAAGCTATGACCATTAGGTAAAACAACTCTACTATTTAATTCTATTTCATAATTACTAATTATATCAAACAATTTTTGAAATAATAAATAATCATAACTTTTAATAGCCATAACATCATTAGGTAATGTAACAGAAGCATTTGCTCTTCTACTATGCATTAATTTTAAAATTAACTGAATATGTCTATCATTAATCAATATTAAATCATCCTGATAAAACTCTTTTAAAGAATCTTCAAGAACTTTTTTTTGAATTACAATATCTAAAGATAGAAACTTAGAAATCATAATTCTATTTTTAGAGAATATCTGTTTTTTAGCTTTTAGGGCTTCTCTTTCAATAAAAGAAGCAGTACTTTCTATTTCTTGACTAAATTTATAAAATTTTTGATGTACTAAAGGATCTTCTTTCTTCAAGAAAGGTAAAACTACTTTACGATAACGATTTCTAGTATATACATTACTATCATTAGAAGCATCAATAGCATATGGTGTATTAGTATCTTTTACATATTTTAAAAGATCTTGTTTTGTATAATTAATAAAAGGACGATATAAGATATAATTACCATAATTAATTAATTTTTTAAACCCACTATATCCTTCTAAAGTTGTACCTCTAACAAGACGCATTAAAATAGTTTCCATCAAATCATCACCATGATGAGCTGTCATTAAATATTGAGCATGATATTTCTCTACTATTTTTTCAAAAAAATGATATCTAATATTCCTTGCTTCATTATGAAAGTTATCATCTCCATAATGATCTATTTTTATATATTCAAATAATACTCGATGCTTAATACAGAATTGTTCTAAGTCTTTTTTTTCCTGTTCACTTTCTTTTCTTTTACCATGATTAACATGAGCACAAACTAACTTAATGTTCTTATCATCACGTAAAGAAAGTAAAGATCGAAATAAAGCCATAGAATCTGGTCCAAAGCTACAGCCAAATACAATTACATCATTATTCTTTAAATTTAAATCTTGATATAAATTACGAATATTCATAAATTCACTTCCATGCTTTATTATAACCTAGTTTTAGCAAAAGAAAAATACCTAATTTTCATCTTCATCAGGTATTTTTAAAATATACTCGCCATCTTTAGAATAATAGTATTTTTCACGAGCATATCTTGCTATATATTCATCATCTTGCAACCGATCAACATCAGCACTTAATTCTTTTTCTTTTTTCTGTAAATCTTTTAATTCTAAAGCTAAATCTTCCTTTTCTTGATATTTACTATAAATCTCAACCCAATATTTTCCTAAAGTATAAGTAGTTCCAAAAATTACAGCAAAAGAACATAGCATCAATATAATTGGTCCAATTTTTCTTTTCTTTTTTTGTTCTTTTTTCGTAAAACCACCCACTTTTCTAACTTAATTGTAGATCGTTTTAAACACAAATGCAACTATTTTGACTTACCTTTACTTTTTTTGACATCAATAATAGGCCATTTTTTTATAAATCTCCGTAGAAATTTTGTCTTTGAAAAACAAAGACAAGCACCTAGAAAAAATAATAAATAAAAATATGGATGAATAATTCCCTCATTTATTCTCTTAATCAAAATAAAATATAACAAACTACTATCTAATAAGAATAAAATATTACTAAAGATTCGAAATAATCTTTTACCACTAAATAATACATTATAATTAAAATTTAATAAAATTGAAAATAATATTCCATATAAAAATGAAAAAATACTAGAAATAATCTGTAGATCAAGACTCATCATTTAAATAATCGATTAAAGACACTAGTTGTTTCTTTATTTTTTTTCTTTTCATCTGCCATATAGGAAAAAGCCGTTACTAATCCTTTTATTGAAACATTACCAGAAACAGTATCTAATTTTATTAGTTCTAATCCTTCTCCTTTAATTACTAAATATCCCATTGTAGTTTCTAATAAAAATTCTTCATTATCAAAGTTCTCTATTTTTTTTACTCCAGTAATTAGTAAGTTTTTTCTTTCTGTTAAAGTAATACTATGATTATAACTACCAATAATTGCTTCACGTGTTTCCATAATCTTCCTCCTAATTAAGGATATGCAATACATAAAAAAAAAGAACCTATTCTGTAGGATCTTCTGCTTTTTCATATGCTTCGATTATTTTATCTTGAAACATAGCTCTTACTTCTGGATTAATTGGATGAGCAATATCTCTATATCCACCAGTTGGAGTTTTTCTACTTGGCATAGCGATAAATAAACCGTTGTCTCCTTCAATAATACGAATATCGTGAACAGCAAAACTATCATCTAATAAAACAGATGCTATTCCTTTCATACGCGAACCTTCTTTGTTTATTTTGCGTACATTGACAGATGTTATTTCCATTTGTCGTTCCTCCTTCAATCACTAATATCTTATGCTTTTATTCTATACCAAGTTTTAACAAATTGCAACATAATTTATAATATTTGTAGGTTTTCCATAACTAAATCATTATATGTAAATGTTTTTATTTTTTGTGGTGACTCAATTAAACGAATCAAAAAAATAGAAGGATACGTTTCTATAATTTCACCAGTAAATTCTTCTACTTGATTCCTACTACCATTAAACTTAAAATGTAGTGTCTCACCAGTTTTTTCTTTCACAGTCTTTTTAACAGTTTCTATGTTCATCTTGGATACCCCACATACATCATACCATTTGTGATAATTCCGCCCATACCAGCACTACCAAAATGTGTTTTTTCAATTAAAGAAATTAAATCGATCTCTTTACTCCGTGGTGATAAAGCAACTGCACTAGCTATAATTGCTGGATCAAGAGCATGAATATTAATTCGTTTAGGGCTAGAAGCAAAATTTGATCCTGCTCTTATTAATTCCTCATAATTAGACTGACAAGCACCCGCTATTATAATTAATTTATCTTGGCTCTTTTCATAATTTCTAGCTGCTAAAGTTGCTTCTACAAAGTATTTAGAATTCTGATAAACTCCACTTTTACTTTTACCACTTTTGTTCTTCTTGAAAGAATCATGTCCCGTAATTACTACTATATCTGGTTTATATTCCTCTAAATATTTAGAAATTTCTAGTGCCATATCCTCTTCACTTAAACTCACTCCATATGCCTCTAAATGCATTTCTTTATAAAATGAAATACACCTTTCTAAATAATCACGATCTCCATCTATATGTAGAATCTTACCAGGTAAATAAAAGTATTCACTTCTATTTAACTCTAACATACTCTGTAGTTTATCAACATCTTTTCTATCATCTTTACTAGCTGTACTGGAACTATCATCTACAAGAGTTAAATCATCTAAATAACTATCAGCATAAAGTCGTACATCTACACCTTTTAAATATGCTATATCTTCATCAATATCGATTATTTGAAATAATAAGTCATTATTATATGATTTTCTAGTTACCAAGTCTCCTATTTTAAAAGACATAAAATCACCCAATAAATTTTATGCCTTAAATATACAATTTATGAACAAAGTGCATTAGCTATATCAATAAAGATCTGATAAGAAAGTGCCTCTGCTCTAACAGTTAAATCATACCCGTGTTCTTTTAAAACTTTTTCTATAATACTTAAATCATAACCACGTAAATTATTACGTATGGTCTTACGTTTATACTGAAAAGAATCTTGAACTAATTTATAAAAATATTGTTCATTTATAATAGATTCTTTAATCTTTTTTTTCTTTAAAGAGATAATAATACTATCTACTTTAGGTTCTGGATGAAATTCTTTTTTGGAAACTATAAACTCTTTTTTAACATCGAATTGATATTGTAATAACACAGATAAAGATCCATAAATTTTATTCTGTGGTTTAGCACAAATACGATCGCCTACTTCTTTTTGTACCATGACTACAATTTCATCAAAAGGAATAGTAGAGCTAGCTAATTTAAATAAAATAGGTGTCGTAATATAATACGGAATATTTCCTACAAAATAAAGATGAGAAAAATGATAGGAAGAAATATCATTTTCTATTTTTTGTTTCAAGAAATCTCCCACTATAACTTGAACATTATCATAACTAGCTAAATTATTTTTTAGTGTCTCTAATACTTCTTCATCTATTTCATAAGTTAAAACATTTTTTGCCCTTTCAGCTAATTTTACAGTTAATATACCAAAACCCGGACCAACTTCGACAACAAAATCATCTTTCGTAATATCAATTACACTAGCAATTCTATTAATAAGCGCTTTATTTTTTAAAAAGTTTTGGCCATATTTTTTCTTAAATCTAAACTTATCTTCCATACTTCCTCCATTGCCTTAATTAAAAAACTGCTAAATCATTTAGCAATTCTTCTTTTTCTATCATTTTCCTTCATATGAAACATAAATAAAATATTAGCAATACAAAGTCCATAAAGCATTAATTTTAAATAAGAAATAAAGTTATCAAAATAATTAAAATCTATTCCATAACCATATCTCTCACTCAATACCATATTAGTATCAAATAAAGCTCTTAAACCAGCAACAATAATAACAAGAAAAACTAAATCACAAGTAATATTGTAAAATAAATTATTGGTTACACTTTTCTGACTAAAAACAATATTAATTATAAATAATAATAATAATAATATAAATGGTAAAAAAACTGCATAGGAAGACAAAATATCTTTGTCTAAACGTTGATTCATTTTTAAAATAACAAATAAAGTAATACCAAATGATCCTAATAATAACAGAAATTTTAATATATAAAGAAACATATTTAGAACTTTTTGCATTTTTAACCTCCTACGACCATATTTTTATACCAGTTAGATAAATCTACTAATAAATCAAGTGTAGCTTGATAACTTTGCATAGTCTTATTAAAACTTGTTGAATTTAAATTAAACACCGTAGTTTTATTATTGTCGCTAGAAAAATGATACATGTCAGCATTTTCAATATTTTTTATAATATATTCAGTAGGAATATTCAAAGTACTTATTGTATCTGCAACAAAAGGTCTAATTTCATTTAAAGAACCAACATCAAAAACAGTGTCATCTGAACCAAAAACATTTAACTGCATAATTACACAATTATTATAGATTTCATTTTGATAAAACATAGTAAAATCATATACATCTTTTAAAGAATAGGTTGTCTTCTTAAAATAATTTTGTGCTTCTTCGCCTTCAAAAATAGTAACACAACTATTCATTCTTATTTGCATGTTATTTAAATCAAAAATATTTTCAGAACCTGTATATGAATACTGATTATAAGTATTCAAATTATTTTTAATTTGTTCTAATTTTTGATTTGCCTCTTGCTGTTCCGCACTCAATTTTTCTGAAAAATCAATTTTTGTGTTAATTTCTTTATAATGATAAAAATTAATAAATAGCAAAAAGAATGCTAAACCAAAAATTAACCCCGTAAATGTATAACCAAAAATTTTAGCATACTCTATTAATAGTTTCTTCAATTTATTCTCCACCTTTCACTATTATTTGATAATTATAAGTTTTTCCTTGCCATGCGGTATTAAATGCATCAGCACTAATCCAAACTTTTAATATATAATCATTAACACTTTCTGAAGCAATATCTCTTATATCTAATAAATTATTTTCTAGATCAGATATAAAGCCATCTTTTATTTCAATACCATTAAGATTAAGACTATATTCCAATTGATTAGGTAATAATGTATTAGAAGCATCCTCTAAAGTATCGTCAAGATATATTTTATAAATACTATCATTATTACCAATATTTTTTATTGAAAAATGGTACGGTATAATACTAGGAGAATCTGCTTCCACAGGAACAGCATCATTCATCATAACTACATTGCCATTATCTTCTAATTGAATTTGCAAGTTTGCTATCTCATTTTGATTATCGCCAGTATCTAACTCTTCATAAAAAATACGATACCATATAAATGTTACAGATAAAATAAAGAAAAATAAGGCGATTCCAGCAAGTATTAATAACATTTTGTTTCTCATTCTTTAAACCTCCTGCTCATTAGATTCTTTTTTTTACTTTCATCCTTAAATTTATTTTCATTATTATTTATTTTTTTCGAATATCTTTTTTGTACACTATTATTTTTTATTGTCCTAAACAATTTAAAAATATCATAAGCTATAATCAAAACAGCAGGTATAACGATAATCATTATCCATCCGTAAGCATTACTTAATACATATTGTAAGTATCCTAACTTAGGAATTCGTAATACAACTTTTCCAAATACATCATTAAATGAAACTCTTGATGAATCAGGTGTGTTATTAGCATCACCTTTTGTGGTATATAAATAAGTACCATCTGATGTCTGATTAATTTCTACAACTCTATGTGTAATAGTTACTCCTGAATAACGATAATCCGTTGAGTTAAATGTAATAATATCTCCTACCTTAATGTCTTCAGGATCAGATGCTCTAACTACAACAGCTACATCTAATACATTAATGTTGGGTACCATACTAGGACTAACAATTGTATAAGCAGAAAATAAGGAAGGCTTTGTAACACCATTTTTTAAATTTATTCTTTGATCAATAAAATTTACTACAAAACATAAAAAAATAATAATCATAATTGTGCAAATAGCATACATAAAAATGGCTGAAATATAGCGACTTACTTTTTTTAGTTTTTGCCAAAAAGAATGCTTAGTCTTCTTTTCTTTATTCAGAATTTTCACGCTATCACCCACTTGTTATTCTATACTATTTACAGTTTACCACAATTTTAAAAATATTAAAAGAAATTATGTTTCTATTTTTGCATTAACTAAAACTTGAACTGCAAATCTTCTTGATAATTCTGAAATTTCAGTATCTTCTGCTACCCACATCCGTAAACGATAGTGAACGTCATCATTACCAGTAAAACTTCCACTATCAAGAATCATTACTCCTTCTGGTGTTCCAATGCTTGTTTGTTCACTAATTGGTGTAAATGACTTAGGTTCCATAACAGATTCATAAATACCGTTATTTTCTTCTTCTAAATACAATCTAACTTCATCATTAGTTAGGGTACAATCACCTACTTTTTCAGCAGAAACTTCATAATCAATTTTAGCATTACCACTGATGGTAGACAAAATGGAAAAATCGAAATATTCTCCTATGCCGCTTAATTTTTTTCCAGTAGCATCTGTCATTGGCATAGCATCAGTAATTGTAATTCCATTAGTATCTTCAGTGTATTGTAATGAGATATTTCCTGAATTAATCGTATTGTGGGTTTGATTTTTTGTTGTAAAGAAAAAGGAAGTAATCGCAACACCAATTACCACAACAATTAAAATTAATAAAGCTAAAACTACTAAAATATTTACTTTTTTAGATTCTTTATTTTCAGTATTATTTTCAGTATTATTGATTTCTTTCATATTCATATATAACACCCTCTATTTTAATAAAATTGTATCATATATTTTTGTATGGGTAAAGAAAAAGTATGATTTTATAATCAATAATATTAAACAAAAAAAGAATGATAAATAATCATTCCTTATTGTTTAATAACTATTGAGCTGCTGCTTTACCATATACATTAACACGTAGTTTGTATGTTTCTGATGATTGTGTTCCTGGGAAAGTATCAGCAATCCACATTCTTAAACGATAATTATCAGTTGAAGTAGTACTATATGATCCACTATGTAAAATATATTCATCTTCTGGAGCACTAGCATCATTGTCAGCTTCTGTTTTATCTAAAGAGCTTACTATTGTAGGTGCTAGGATTTGATTATCTTGATCATTGGAAGCACCTTTATCTGTTAAATATACTTTAACATAATCATCTGTTAATGTAGCTGCTGGTGTTGTCGTAGCTGTAATTACCCAGTTAATTGTTGCTGTACCAGTAATTGTAGCACTAACAGAAAAATCAAAATATTCATTCTCTTCAGAATAAGCTTTACCAGTAGCATCACTAACTGGTTGAGCATCTGTAATATCAATACCATTTGTAGGGTTTGAATAACTCATATTAATGGCACCAGTAGTAATCTTATTTTCATATTGTCCTGTTTGCGTATAACTAAATGCCGCAAAAGAAACTCCTACTACTGCTACTACTAATATTGCCACTCCTAATACTGATAATAATATCTGTTTTGAATTTGATGATTTTTCATTCATCTTTACATCCTCCTTACAATAAAATAATATCATATTGAAATTTAAATGACAAGACCTTATTTTAGAATAGTGTAAATACTTTACTAAATAAAAAAGAATGATAGCTTATATCACCCTTTTTCTTCTCTAAAATCAATTTTTGTGAATTTTTAACGAGCACTAGCTCTACCATAGACATTAACACGTAGTTTGTATGTTTCTGATGCTGATGTTCCTGCAAATGTATCAGCAACCCACATTCTTAAGCGATAATTATCAGTTGTTGTAGTACTAAATGTACCTGTTTTTAAAATATATTGTCCTGATGGAGCACCTGATGCTTCGCTTGCACCTGTTTTAGATAAACTACTTACCATTGTAGGTTGTAAAACTTGTGTATCCTCATCATTATCTGCACCTCTATCAGTTAAATATACTTTAACAAAACTGTCAGTTAAAGTAGTTGCTGGCGTTGTTGTTGCAGTAATAGCATAGTTAATAGTAGCTGTACCACTTATTGTTGCTGAAACAGAAAAATCAAATACATTATTAGTTCCAGTTAATGCTTTACCTGTAGCATCTGTTGTTGGTAAGGCATTTGTCAAGTTAATACCATTACTTGGATTTGAATAAGTCATACTAATAACACCAGTAGTAATTTTATTTTCATATTGTCCTGTTTGACTATAACTAAAAGCTGCAAAAGAAACTCCTACTACTGCTACTACCAAAATAGCCACTCCTAACACCGATAATAATATTTGCTTAGAATTTGATGATCTTCCTTTCATCTTCATATCCTCCTTACAATATCAAGAATATCATAATAAAAATCAAATGACAAGTTTTTATTTAATATTTTATTTTTATTCACTATAATTAACGTAAAAATAAAACCCTATTACTTCTAATTCTGTAATAGGGAGTTTGGATCAACTTTTTCATTTATTATCTAGCATTAGCTTTTCCATACACATTGACTTTTAATTTGTAGGTATTTGATGAACTTGTGCCTGTATAAGTATCTGCTACCCACATTCTTAAACGATAATTATCAGTTGTTGTACTTGTGTACGTACCTGTTGTTAAAATATATTGACCAGTTGGAGCACCATAAGCATTACCGGATGTAGTCTTTGTTAATGAACTTACTGTTTTAGGAGCAAAAATTTGAGTATCACTTGTACCAGTTCCTCGATCTGTCAAATAAACTTTGACATAACTATCAGTTAAACTGCTACCAGGTGTTGTTGTAGCTGTAATTCCCCAGTTAATTGTTGCTGTACCAGTAATAGTTGCTGTAACCGTAAAATCAAATACATTATTAGTTCCTGTCAATGCCTTACCAGTAGCATCGGATGTTGGTAAAGCATTTGTGATATTAATTCCATTTGTTGGATTATTATAAGACATTTTTATTACTCCAGTAGTTATTGTGTTTTCTTTTGACCCAGTCTGCGAATAATTAAATGCCGCAAAAGAAATACCAATAACTGCTAACACCAAAATAACAATACCAACAAGTGACAATATCATCATTTGCTTTGAATTGAATTTTGTACTTTCCTCTTCCATGTTTAACCTCCTCTACAATAACAATATTAACATATTAGTTCTATAAGTGCAATAGACTTTACAAGCTAATCAAATATGATATATTTTTTTTATATTTTGGGAAGTAATAGAAACGACTTCTTCCACTGATACATTTTTAATATCTGCAATTTTTTGGGCAATAACAGGAATATATTGAGGTGAGTTTTTATGGCCACGGTATGGCTCTGGTGTAAGATAAGGGCTATCTGTTTCTAAGACAAGACATTCTAAAGGAACTTCCCTAATTACATCTGGTAATTTACTATTTTTAAACGTTACTACTCCACCAATTCCAAGAAAAAATCCCATTTTTATATATTGTTTAGCAGTTTCCAAACTTCCACTAAAACAATGGATAACTCCTTTTACATGATATTTCTTAAGTATTTCTATTGTATCATTAGTAGCATCTCTTGAATGAATAACAACTGGTAAATTTTCTTGTTCTGCAAGTTTAAGTTGCTCTTCAAAAAGTTTTTGTTGAGCTATTTTGTTTTCCTTCGTGTAATGATAATCTAATCCAATTTCACCAATACCTATCACTTTGTAATTTTTTAATAACTCTTTCAAAAATATAATATCTTTTTCTTGAATATAGTCTGCCTCTTCTGGGTGATAGCCAATAGTAAGATAAATAGAATCCTGTAAAATAGCAAGAGAAAATAAATTATGAAGATCTTCTCTACTACATAATGATAAAATTATTTTATTAACATGATTGTTTTTTACTTCCTTCATGTATTCTTTAATATTTTCAAAATCTTCTAAACTTAAATGGCAATGAGAATCAATATACATATGTTTCCTCCTATAAATTATTAAACAATTATTTTTTAAATTACTTTCTATCCATATTTTATATCATTTTTTCTAAATTTTACAATCTTATCAAATTAAAAAAGCAACTTTTTAAGATAAGTGCTTTTTTCTTTTTTTAATGAATAACATTCTAAAAATATAAATAGTTAAGCAAATAAAGTAGAAAATATCCATTATATGTCTTTGAGTGATCGATACGATGGCTATACTAATATAAAACATCACAAAAATCAGTCGCGCTATACCAATACTTTGCATCCACTTTGGCATAAATTTTGTTTCCTTTCTTCATACTATACCGCCAAAATACTGCTAACTGCTTTACACTACCTTTTCAATATAACATATAAAGAAAGAATAATTTTGTTTTTTTTCCACAATATCTGTAAATTTTACAAAATATAAGCCAATTTTTTAAATATTTTCCATAAATTTATCTTTATCAATACGCGAAAATAATATTTCAGGATCATTTAAATTATAATTAGTATCATTTTTAAACGTCGTTTCTATTGTATTAGTATTTAATTGTTCTAATATTTTATCACTAGTATCTGGTAAAAAAGGATACAGTTCAATAGCACAAACTCTAATACTTTCTAATAAATTATATAAAACTGTTTCTAATCGTTCTGATTTAGATGAGTCTTTAGCCAATGCCCATGGCATAGTTTCATCAATATATTTATTACTCTCACGTAATAAATTCATAATTACATCAATGGCATCTGCAATATGAAAAGTATCCATTTTATCAGAAATTTTTGAACTTAAGCTATTAATATCTTCTATAAACTTTTGATCTAACTCTACTTGAACATTCTTGTTAGTAATTTGCTTATTAAAATATTTACTTGCCATATTAATTGTTCTATGAACTAAATTTCCCAACGTATTAGCTAGATCTGAATTAATTCTATCAATTAATAATTCATACGTAATATTTCCATCACTACTATATGGTATTTCATGTAATAGAAAATAACGAATAGAATCTACACCAAATTCATCAACCAATTGATCGGCATATAGAACATTACCTTTTGATTTACTCATCTTATCTTGTCCCATTAACAACCAAGGATGACCAAAAATTTGTTCTGGAAGTGGTAAATCTAAAGCCATTAACATAATAGGCCAATATATTGTATGAAACCGTAGAATATCTTTTCCTATCAAATGTAAATTAGCTGGCCATAATTTCTTAAACTGTTCATTTTGATTATCTGGATCATAACCTATAAAAGTAATATAATTTAATAATGCATCAATCCATACATAAATAACATGTTTAGGATCAAAATCTACTGGAACTCCCCATTTAAAACTAGTTCTAGTCACACATAAATCTTGTAGACCAGGCTTTAAAAAATTATTAACAATTTCATGCTTACGAGATTCCGGTTCAATAAAATGTGGATGTTCTAAAATATATTTTTCTAATCTTTCTTGGTATTTACTAGCTTTAAAGAAATAAGCTTCTTCTTTTGTCTTGACTACTTCTCGTCCACAATCAGGACATTTTCCATCAACTAATTGATTTTCTGTAAAAAAAGATTCACAAGGAATACAATATAATCCTTCATAATTTCCTTTATATATATCTCCTTGTTCATATAACTTTTTAAATACCTTTTGGACTATCTCTTCGTGATGTTTATCAGTTGTCCTTACAAATTTATCATAACTAATATTCATTAAGTCCCAAATTCTTTTTATTTCAGAGGAAATGCCATCCACAAATTCTAATGGCGTAACATTAGAATCAGAAGCCTTTTGCTCAATTTTTTGACCGTGTTCATCTGTTCCTGTTTGAAAATATACTTGATATCCTTTTTGTCTTTTGTATCTTGCTATTGCATCTGCTAATACGATTTCATAAGTATTTCCTATATGTGGTTTTCCAGATGCATATGCAATAGCAGTGGTAATATAATATTTATTTTCCATACTCTCATTCCTTTCATAATGATTAGTCTTTAATATGCCTTATATTACCACAATAAATATTAATCTTCAAGATATTTACCTAAAAATTGAGATATTATTTGAACCATCTTTTCATCTTCAGTATCAATATCATTTTGATTTACTTTACCTATCATAATAACCAATCCTAAAATTTCTCCGTCTGCTAATATAGGAGATAAAAAATAATTATATTTTGTACTTTCTTTCTCGTCTGAGGTGACAATTTGATTAAATTCCACACTTTTTAAAGAAGCCTTTTCCCCTTCTAGTAACTTCTGTTCTAATTCTTGAGATAACATTTTACCAGAAAATTTTTTCTTTAATTCACCACTACCTACTATAAAATTGTCCCTGTCAGTAACAAATAAGGTTTTCTCAGTAGTTGTAGAAACGGCATCTAATAACATTTGAGAAATATCAGCAAGGTCATCAGAAGAAGAATACTTTTTTAAAGTTATCGCCTCTTTTTCAACGAATATTTCCAAAGATTCTCCATCACGTATTTTTAATGTTCTCCTTATTTCTTTAGGTATAACAATTCGTCCTAAATCATCAATTCTTCTTACAACACCAGTTGATTTCATATTCTATCTCTTCCCTTCTTATAATAATATTTTTTCTCAAATTATTATATTTTATACCATATAAAATACTGTCCAATATTATTATAAACATGGGTAGTTATTTTTTCTTTGGTAATTATTGCCAATTAAAGAAATAAACAGAAAGTAAAATAAAATAATGAAAATAAAATTTTAAAATATTATATTTTTTTAATCAAATAAATGAGAATTTTCTGTTGTAAAAATAAAACGCTCTGTTTGTTCTTTTACACTATTAATCAATATTGTATCCTTCACTAATATTTTCATATCAATCATTTCTAACACTTGTTTTGGATATAAGACTGTAATAAATTTAATAATTTCTGTCAATATTTTCTCTGGAATTTCATCATTCGTAAATAAGTTACTTATTTCATTAATGATTACTTCCTTTCCAGTATCTATCATTTTTTCTTTGCATTTTTTTCTGATTTTTTTATCTAATTCATTTAAATCTTTTTTTAATAACTTAAAAGTAGAATCATCATTACTTTCTAATTTATTTAGTTTAGATTCTAATTCTTGGCATCTAAATTTCCCTATAATATCTATCTCCTGTAACATTTGTTTTCGATAAATTTGAAGCCTTTCTTCTACTTTATTATTCTCTAAAATTAAATTATAATTTTTTGCTAAAGTCAAAAATTTTTGTTTTAAAGTATCCATAATCTCTAATGGTGGAGCAGAAAAAAGAGGATATAGATCATCATTCACTAACATTTCAGTATTATTTTTTATTATTTCTTTTATTGCATTTAAATAAATTTCTTTATGTTGTTTTAATAAATCATTTTCCATAATCTAATCCTCCTATCATTAACATATTTAAGAATATCAGCAGTTATATTTTTCGTCAAGTAGTACTCATATTATCTTTTATTTGTGATAATAATTCAGTCAAATAATAAACCGGATGTTTATCAAGTTTAATAGTATCTAATATAATAATTAAATTATCATGTATACTTTTAAATCTAAACATAGGAGTAATTTTAAAAGCAAGTACAAAAATATCATCTACATTTAATTTACTAGTTATTTCTTTAGAAAAATGAAGTTCAATACTATTCTTAGTTTGTTTCACACTTGATATAGATAATTCATCTACTAATTTCTCAAGCCATTCTGTATACATATAAATAAGCGTATTCTCGTCTACTTTACCAAATCTATCTTCTAATTCACTTTTTATTTGCTTTAACTTTTCAAAACTGTCTATTTGATTAATAAGACGATGAACTTCAATTTTTAAATCTACATCTTGAATATAATCATCGCTAATATGTGTTGACACATTAATAATTGGAGCTTTAACATCAAGATCATCATCTTCTTCTACTTCTTCCCCTTTTAATCGTTTAACTTCTTGATTTAGTAATTTCATATATAAGTCAAAACCAACTGAATCTATAAAACCAGCCTGTTCAGCCCCTAATATATCGCCAGCTCCTCGAATGGACAAATCTCTATTAGCAATAGAAAAACCACTACCAAGAGAAGTAAATTCTTTAATAACATTTAAACGTTTTATAGCTGCTTCCGTAAGTATTTTATTAGGTTGATACATTAAATAACAATAAGCAATCTTATTACTACGACCAACTCGACCACGAATTTGATAAAGTTGACTTAAACCAAATCTATCAGCATTTAAAATAATTAAAGTATTAACATTAGGCATATCAATTCCAGTTTCAATAATCGTTGTACAAATTAAGATATCTGCTTCATGTTCTGTAAATTTTAAAATTTCAGTTTCTAATTGATCTTTACTCATTTGACCATGAGCATAAATAACTCTAGCCTCTGGTACTAACTGTTGAATTTCATGTACTTTATCTAAGATTTTTTCCACATTGTTATAAAGTAAAAATACTTGTCCATCACGAGATAGTTCTTTATAAATTGCTTCTCGAATTAATTGCTTATTTTCTTCTATAACATAAGTTTGTACTGGATAACGATTTACAGGTGGAGTCTCAATAATAGATAAACTTCTAAGCCCTACAATAGATAGTTGCAAAGTACGAGGAATAGGAGTAGCAGTTAAAGTTAAGACATCTATATTACTTTTATATTTTTTAATCTTTTCTTTGTGAGCTACACCAAATCTCTGCTCTTCATCAATGATAAGTAATCCTAAATCTTTTGGTTTTACATCATCACTCAATAAACGATGAGTACCAATCACCATATCAATAGTACCATTAGAAAGTTCCTCTAGAATTCTCTTCTTTTCATTTGGAAGAGTAAAACGATTTAATAAACCTATTTGAACTGGAAAATCTGCAAATCTCACTAATGCATTATCATAATGTTGTTTTGCTAAAATAGTGGTTGGACATAAAAATAAAACTTGTTTACTATCCATAATTGCTTTAAATGCTGCTCTAAATGCTACTTCTGTCTTGCCAAAACCGACATCACCAATTAATAGACGATCCATTGGATGAATATCTTCCATATCTTTCTTTATCTGATCTATAGATAATAACTGATCATTAGTAGGTTCATAGATAAAAGCTTCTTCAAACTTTTGTTGAAGTTCATTATCTTTAGAAAAAGCGAATCCTTTTTGACTCTCTCTTTTAGCTTGAACTAATAAAAGTTGATCAGCAATATCTCTAATTTTATTTTTAACTCTTAATTTCGTCTTTTGCCACTGCGTACTACCTAATTGATTTACCTTAGGAACAATTCCCTCTTTCCCCGTAAACTTAGATAAATAATCGATTTTTTCCACCGGAATATATAATTTATCATTATGTTGATATAAAATTTCAATATAATCTTTTAAAAGATCTCCCTGTTTTAATGTTTTAAATCCATTATAAATTCCAATTCCACAAGTTTGATGAACTACATAATCTCCAATAGATAACTTATTAATATCTGTTATCTTGCTACCATATTTAAACTTAGTCTTATATTTTTTCGTTTCACTATTATAATTAAATAACTCACTACTAGTTAAAAAAACAAAATCTTGATATAAAAAACCACTACTCATATCAAAACAAACTAGGTTCAATTTATTCTCACTAATATTTTTTAAATCAGTTTGGACATAAGAAAGATTCAATTTATTACTTAAGCTTTCTAATTGATACTTTTTCAAGCAAACAATTACTGTTTTACCGTGAGAAAGAGAATCTCTAATATATTTTTCTATAGCTTCACTATTCTCATGAAAAGTAGTAATGTTTTTACAATTATAATCAAGTACTTTTCTATTAGATTCAAATATATTATCAAGTGAAGAATAAAAAATAGCATCATTTTGATAAACATCATCAAAATCGTACATATAATTACCTTCAAAATCATGATCTTTTTCAGCTCGATATTCTAGCATATCTGTTACTAAATTTTTATAATTTACTTTAATATTATTAATATCTTTATATATAACAAAAGGTTCATTTAAATAGTCACTAATAGATTCTACTTGAGTAAATTCTTTTAAGTATTTACTTTTTTGTTTTTCTTCTGGTATTTCTTTTTCTGATAATAACTCCCAATAAGGATTAACACTAATCTTATCAATTTCCTGTAATGATTTTTGTGTCTGTTCATCAAAGATACGAATAGATTCTATTTCATCACCAAAAAATTCTAATCTAATGGGATGGTCTTCTCCAGTAGGAAAAAGATCAATAACATATCCTCTTACGCCAAATTCTCCTGTTTGTGTTACTAAAGTTTCACGATGAAATCCTAATCTTAATAATTTCGATGCTAAATCCATCGGACTAATTTCTAATCCTTTATTCAAAATAAGTCTAGACTCAAGATAAACTTTTTTAGCTGGTAGAAAATGTAAATATCCAGTTAAATTAGTTATAACAATAGCTTTGTCTAATGTAACTATTGATTCTAAAGTCTCAAGTCTAGTAATCATTAAATCTGGACTAATAGCAATAGCTTCACTAGTTAAAAAATCATCCATTGGAAAAAGAAAAACAGAATCTACATAATTATTTAATCTAGTTAATAAATTATTAGCTTCCATTAAACTAGATGTAACAATTAAAATACTCTTATCATTCTTTTGAAACATCAATGAAATATAAATAGCCAATAAATCTTGACTCATTCCTGTTAAAACTACATCATTAGTTTCAATTTTATCAAATAGTTTATCGAATATATTCATTACAAATCCTACTTTCGGCGATTATATTTTCCCATCAATGAATTAAAATCTAAATTGAAATAATCATCTAATACTGTACTTAAAAGAGGAAATAAGTTCTGTAATATTTCTTTCTCTTCTTTAGAAAAATCCCCTAATACATAATCAATAGTATTATTTTTATCATAAGTGTTACCTTTTATTCCAATTCGTAATCTTTTATAATTATCACTATTTAAATGTTCTTCTATATTTTTTAAGCCATTATGTCCTCCACTACTACCTCTACTTCTTAACCTAAATCTACCTAATTCTTGAGCTAAATCATCACTAACAATTAAAATATCACTAGGATCAACTTTATAAAAGTTAGCAAATTTACCAACAACTTCTCCTGATAAATTCATACATGACATAGGTTTAATAAAAATTACTTTTTCATTATCTTTTATTAATTCATAATATTTTCCATTAAATTTATTTTTCCATACTGGATGATATTTTTCTAAATAAGTATCAATAAACATAAAGCCTGTATTATGTCTTGTCTTTTCATATCTAGCACCAGGATTTCCTAAACCAACAATTAATTTCATAAATTCCTCCTATTTTTCTTTATTATATTCTTTGTAAATAATAGACTTGGAAACTCCTCTTTCTGAAGCTACTTTTTTCATAGCATCATTCAATTTCATTCCATCTTGAACATAAATATTAACATGATCTATTATAGACATTTCTTCAAAGCTATTTAGATTTTGATTTCCTTCTACTACTAAGACCATTTCTCCTTTTAAAGAATCTAGTTTTAATAATTCACTAATTTTAAGATGGTATACTGTTTCATATTTTTTAGTTAATTCACGAACTAAACACACTCTACGATCTCCAAATATTTCTAACATATTTCGTAAAGTATTCATAATACGATGTGGAGATTCATAAAATATAATAGTAAAAGGATAAAACTTTAATTTCTCTAACTCTGTTTTTTGCTTTCCTGCTTTAGCATTTAAAAATCCATAAAATAAAAATGGTTGTGGAGGTAAAGCAGACAAAGTTAAAGCTGGTACAAAAGCTGTAGTACCAGGTAAACTAATTACTTTATATTTTGTTTTACTAATTGCTTCTACTATTTTATAGCCTGGATCACTTATAATAGGTGTTCCTTGATCCGTTACCAATCCTATCAGCAGATGCTCATCAAGCATAGATAAAACTTTATCTATCATTTTTTCTTCATTATACTCATGACAACTGACAAGTTTCTTTTTGATACCATAATGTGCTAACAATTTTCCAGTTTCTCTTGTATCTTCACATAACAAAATATCTATTTTTTTCAAAGTATCTAGTGATCTTATTGTAATATCATCATAATTACCAATGGGTGTTGGTATTAAGAATAAGCAACCATCATTCATTTTTCATTCCTCCTAAAAATTGGAAATTCTATTTTTAATCCTTGTTTACCATTTTTAACAGCTTCAATCAAGACTATCTTGGCCTGTTTTTGTTCTTTTGTAAATATAAATTGCATTCTTTTTGGTTCTAATCTATATTTTTTTAATGTATCTAGTAATTCTAATAATCTTTCTACTCTTTGAACTAATACAATTCTTCCACCATCTTTTAATATTTTATGAGCATAGAATGCAACATCATCAAAAGTTAGTAATAATTCATGTTTCGCAATTGCTTTATATTCTGAATGACTTGCTAGTAAATTATGTTGAAAATATGGAGGATTAGTAATGATTAAATCTACAGAATTGATAGCTACATAGTTTAAAGAATTTTGTATTTTATCACTTATTACTGTAATTTGATCTTCTAAATGATTATCAACAATGTTTTTTTTAGCTAACAACGCAATTTCATCTTGAACTTCAAAACCAATAATCTTCTTAGTAGTCAAAGTACTAAGTAATAAAGATAAAATTCCCCCACCACAGCCAAAATCAACAATTAGTTTGTCTTTTGCTTTTATTTTTACAAAGTTAATTAAGGAAATACTATCAGAAGTAACTGAAAACATTTCATCTTCTTTAGTATAAATAAATTGTTTATTATTATGATTTATAATTTCAGATTTAATCATGATTGACTTTTACCTCAACTATCCCTTGATCCTTAATTTCAGCTTTATATGATCTTTTAAAAATATCAATAGATACAATTTTACCAAGGCCTTCAGGTAACTCTACTAATTGTCCTACTTCTGGCATATCTTTTTTTAACTCTGTATATACTTCATTCTCATAATTTAAGCAGCAAAGCAGTCGACCACATAATCCATTAATTTTAGTAGGATTTAGTGATAAAAATTGATTTTTAGCCATATTAATAGAAACACTATTAAAATCATTTAAAAAAGTAGTACAACATAAAGATAATCCGCAAGGACCTATCCCTCCCACTTTTTTAGCTTTATCACGAACTCCTATCTGTCTTAATTCGATTCTAGTCTTATATTTTTGAGCTAATAATTTTGCAAGTTCCCTAAAATCAATTCTATTTTCAGCAACATAACTCAAAAAAAGTTGTTTTTTATCAAACGTATAATAAGAATCAAGAAAATTCATATTTAATTTTAATTTTTTTGATAGGCTTTTAGCATATTCTAATGCACTAACAGCCTCTTTTTGTTGCATATGATCTTTTTGTAAATCTTTTTTTGTTACTTTTCTAATTATTTTGTTAGATAGATCTCCTAAATCTTCTTTATTTACCTCTTTGATTGAATGAATTCTACCTATTTTATAATTATCAATTACATTAACTATCACTTGACTATTTAAATCTGTAATATTGTCGTTATTAAATGGGCAATATATTTTTTCATTTTTCAAATAACTATTATCAAAAACTATTTCCACTACTTTCATTTAGTACCTCCATAATACTTAATAAAAACGAATCCAACCACAACTTGATATTTACATTATATTTAACTTTTTTTTCTGCCTCATCAATAACAGAAATTAAATTTAAAATTTGTACATTAGTTAAATTGATCTGAGGATTATTTTCTTGAATAGTTATCTGTAAATATTCTTCAAGCATATTTTTTAATGATTGCAAACTACTATTTGCTTTTTCACGATTTTGAAAAAGATTATTAAAATAGGAATCGAATGCTAATAATAAATTTTTTTTACCAATAATATCATTAGTAAATTCTTGTAATTCTTCACTTACTAATAAAGAGAATTTATTATTAACATTCAATAGTTTTAACACAATACAGCGAGATAAAATAGTATTGATAACCTGATATCTATTTCTTGTAACAAAAATTCCAATAATTCCTTCCTGTGGTTCTTCTAAAAACTTTAAAATACTATTTGCTGCAGAACTGTTCAATTTTTCCGCATGATACACAATATACATTTGGATAGAATTATAAACTGACTTGTCTTGAAAACGTTTTTTTAAATCTAAAAATTGTTCTTTTCTCAAAATATCATTTTCTGGATATATTTCAATTAAATCAGGAAATTCGCGTTTTTCAAGCAAATGTTCTAGTTTTTCATGCGAAAGATCACCTTTAAAATTATTTGTGAAAATTTCTTTTATGAAAGTCATAAGAATATTTTGAACATATTCATCATCATTATTGCCAGTTTCGAGCAAATACGCATGATTTGTCTTATGATTTCTTATAGGAATAATTGCTTCTTCATAAAATATTGGTTGTTCTTGCTCTAATTCTGACAACATTATGTCACCTCTTTAAAAAATTAATACCTTAATTAATACTAAAACAAATAACATAGGAAATCCTAAAATTCCAACAGCACCAACAGTTATTAAATTAATTGGTATAACTAAATTAAAATTAGTTGCTATTAAATTATAACCATATAAAATAAAGGCACTTAATACAAAACTCTTTATAATATTCAAAACTTTTTTCATATTATCACCACTAAAGAATATGAAAATAATTTTTTTTTATGATATTTTTCTTCGCTCTTCTAAGGCTCTTTCTAATGTTAAATTATCAATATATTCCATATCTGCTCCCATAGGAACACCGCTTGCTAAACGACTAACAATAACATTTAAGCCTTCTAATACCTTTTTTATATAAAGTGCTGTTATTTCTCCTTCAACACTTGGTTTAAAAGCCAATATTACTTCTTTTGCATTATCTTTAGTAATACGTTCAATTAATTTTTCTAATTTAATGTCTTCTGGATTAATATCATCAAGAGGAGAAATCAAACCAGATAATACATGATATTTTCCATTATAAGTGCCTAACTTTTCAAAAAGAAAAACATTTTTAGGATCTTCTACGACACAAAGCGTAGTAGAATCTCGATTGGGATCATGACATACTGGACATATTTCTTGATCAGTTAATGAATTACAAATTGGGCAGGAATGAATGTTTTTCTGAATATCTTCAATACTTTGTTTTAATGTTTGGATTTGTTCTTCTTCAAAGTTAAGAATTGAAAAAGCCATACGTTCAGCCGTTTTTTCACCAATACCTGAAAACATTTGAAGAGAATCTACTAAATTTTTAAGACTTTCTGGATACATTTTATACCCTAATTAAAATAAACCGCCTGTCAAATTACTAAATTTTCCCATTTTTTCTTCAGTCATTTGATCAACTTTTTTAAAGGCCTCATTCACTGCGATTAAAATCATATCTTGTAACATTTCTAAATCATCTTTATCAAAATTACTATTATCAATATTGACTTCTAATAATTCTTTTTTACCATTTACTTTCACTTTTACTAACCCGTTTTCTCCTGAAAAAGTTGTATTATCAATTATTTGTTTTTCCTTTAACATATCATTTTGTAATTTTTGTGCTTGGCGCATCATTGCTTGCATATTCATTATAAATACCTTCTTTCTTTTTCTTATTCAACTTCTACTATATCACCAAATAAAGATTTGGCAAGTTCAACTTCATTATTAATCATACTATTTTCTTCTTTTTTATCTACTTTACTTATATTATTTTTTAAAAAAATAGGTTCTTGTTCTTTTATAAAATTTTTATTTTCCCTATGTAATAATATATATTCTTTTTTTAAATCTTGCCAATTACTTTCAGAAATAAAAGCAATCGTTTTAGTAGATGCATTAACATCTTGATAAAACTTGATCAATTCATCATAATTATTTAATTTTTGCTCAGCCATTGCTTCGTATTCATAACTAACCACAACAACTTCTTTATTAGAAGCTCTTGGAACTCCATCTAGTAACTCACAAGCTAAATATCCGTTGTTGCGATCAAATGTATAATTATTCAAATTCTTCCAAGTTTCCTTTTCATGATTCAATTCTTCTTTAGAAGCATCAATCATAGCATTTTTAGTTCTAATCGTCATGGCTTTATTATAATTTTCAACATTTTTGTCATCTTTTTTTGCACTGGAATTTATATTATCATTTTTTTCTTTTGTAATAATTTGTTTTTCATCCTGTTTATCATTTTCTTTTTGTTCTTTCTCATTTTTATTTGAAATTATTTCCCGGGAAATAATTTTTTCTTCTCTTTTATGAGATTTAATAAACTGTAAAAGTAATATTTCAAAACTAATTTTTACATTATCCGCACGTTTTAAATCATTTATTTTTTCATTCAGCAAGTTTATAAAGTCAATCATTTCCTGTTCATCATACTCTAAAGTGGTATTTTTTAAGTAGCAATCTACCAATTTATTTTTCACAAAAATCATTAATTGTTTAGCAAATTCAACAAAATCTTTTCCTTCCGTATCCATTGCTTCTAAATTTTCATACAATTCGTTAAAATGATGGTTAAATATTTGATTTGTAATTTTTTTCAACTGTTGTATGGTAGCTTGACCATTCATTTGTAAAAAATAATCTGTCGTTATTAGCTCTTGTCTAGAAGAGCTGACTTTATCTAATAAACCTATAGCATCACGAACACAGCCGTCAGAATTTTCAGCAATTAATTTTAGAACTTCTTTATCTATTTTTATATTTTCCTGCTGCGATATATAGAACAAACGTTCTATCATATCGGTTTCAGATATTTTTTTAAAATTATATACTTGACATCTAGAAATAATTGTTACAGGTATTTTTTGAGGATCTGTAGTAGCTAAAATAAAAACAATATGTTCAGGTGGTTCCTCTAAAGTTTTTAGCAGTGCGTTAAAAGCACCTATAGTTAACATATGAACCTCATCTATAATATAAACTTTATATTTTAATTCACTTGGCAAAATATTAACTTTATTTCTTAATTCACGGATTTCGTCTACACCATTATTCGAAGCAGCATCTATTTCAATAATATCCATGCATTCATTCTGACCGGAATAAAGGCAATTTTTACAATGGCCACACACATCTCCATCTTCAGTCTCCAAACAATTAATTGCTTTAGCAAACAATTTAGCTATAGTAGTTTTTCCTGTACCACGAGGTCCCGTAAATAAATACGCGTGACCAACATGATGATTTTTAACTGAATTTTGAAGTGTCTTAACAATATTGGCTTGGCCAATAACTTCTTTAAATGTTTTAGGTCGATATTTTCTATATAATGCTTGATACATTCTTCCAACCTCCCTAACATAATTATAGCAATTTTTTCTTTTTTTTAAAAGTGGTCTTTCGTTACTTAATTAGTAAGATACTTACTTTTTTCTTTTTTGTTCAAAGAATTTTTGTAATATATCTAAGCATTCTTTTTTCAAAACATTTCCTTCTTGGAAAACCAGAGAATTGTTATCATTTTTCGATAAAATTTCTTCTACTATTTTTTTAGTGTTACTATCTAAAATACTTACTCCATAATAAATTTTTTTTATGCGTGATTGTTTAATAGCACTAGCGCACATAGGGCACGGTTCTAAAGTAACATATATTTCGCAATCGTTTAGTCTCCAATTAGATATTTTTTTGGAAGCTTTATTAATAGCATTAATTTCAGCATGACTAGTTGCAGTTTGTTCTTTTTCTTTTTTGTTATATGATTTCGCTAAAACAATATCATCTTTAACAATTACTGCTCCTACTGGAACCTCTCCTATCTCAAATGCTTTTTTTGCTTCTACCAAAGCTAATTTCATATATCTTTCTTTCATCTATTCACCTTTTTATTTCAAAAATAAAAGTGCACATAAGTAATTGATGTTAAGGCTGCTACGTTTCCGTCCTGACCTGTTTCCATAATTACTTATTGCACGCTAATAATTATACTATCTTTTTATTTTTTTGTACACTTTATCGGTATATTTTTTCAAATAATATCGCCATATACTTTACCTTTTTTTATTTTAAATTATTTCCCAGGAAATATTTATTGGGATTTTTTATTACTAAATATATTTTCCTATATCTTTTTTTCATGTTTCACGTGGAACATTGTTTTGATATTACTTCAAATTATTTCCCGGGAAATATTTGCTGGTATTTTTTTATTACTAAATATAATTCCCTATATCTTTTTTTTCATGTTTCACGTGGAACATTGTTTTGATATTGCTCTAAATTATTTCCCGGGAAATATTTGTTGGTGTTTCTTATCACAAAATATAATTCTTCATATC
>CAJFVY010000009.1 GCA_904420615.1 uncultured Bacilli bacterium
ACGTTTAAATGCAACACTTTTCATTTGAATGATTAAATGCAACTATTTTCATTTTTTAGGTTGCATTTACTTTTTCAGTTCAGAAAAATTACTATTTTAAAACTAATAGTCTTAATTCTCTTGTAACTATCTATTATTTATTTTACAATACCTTAATTAAATCCATCTGTTAATAAATTTTTTATTACTGCAAAATATATATCCTATACCACTAGTTATCTACGAAAGACACGAAAAAGAATAAAGTATTACACTCTATTCTTCTTATTTTGAGACACTGTGAAAACATATTCTTTTTGAGGAAGACTCGCCTCTTTTAAGATAACTTATAGTTAATTAGAACCAGTCTAATTTTTATATTTCTCACCTTTATCTTTCTATAAAAATAATATCACATCCGTGATATTATTCAATTTATTTCCTAAATTTTCCTTTCATCCCTTTTAATCCATTATGAGAAAATCCTTCTAGAATATTGGTATCAAAAGAATGAGTCTTAGCTGATTTCTTTTTGAAATCTTTAATAGCAATATTAATCATATCATCTAATAATTCTGTATAGTCTTTCCCACGTGGATCCCATAAATAAAATGCTAAAGATCCAGGAATGGAATTCACTTCATTTACATATACTTTCTTAGCTTTTTGATCAATTAACATATCTACTCTAACATTACCAGTACATCCTAATACTTTAAAAGCTTGTAAAGCTAAATTTTCAACTTCTTCTTCTATTTTCTTAGGTAAGTCAGCAGGTATCTTACGATCTGCCGAAGCCATTCCTTTAGAGGCTTTTTGAGAAACTAATTTTCCTCCAACTTTACTCTTGCCACCACCTATATATTTATCTTCATAAGTTAAAAATTCATGTGAGGACAATACTTCTTCAATTACACTTAATTCTTGATTTTCATGATTACCTAATACTGAAATATTTACTTCTTTTAAGTTAGGAATCATTTTTTCCACAACTATTTTTGAATCATATTGAATGGCATCTTCAATTGCTTTTTCTAATTCTTCTCTATTTTTAGCAATTCCAATACCAATACTACTACCTGTAGTAGCTGGTTTTACTACTACGGGATATTTAATCTTTTCTATTTTTTTCATTACTTTTTCAGGCTCATTTTGATATTCGCTATCATAAAACCAACAATATTCTGGAATACTTAATTCATTTGCTTTAAAAATATCGCGCATATAAGCTTTATCTTGCCCTACTACAGCAGAATAAACATTTGGTCCTACATAAGGAATTCCAATTGTTTGAAAATATCCCTGTAATGCACCATCTTCTACATTTGTTCCATGCGTAATGGGAAAAATAATATCGATATCTGTAATTAATCTTTTGAAAAATCCTTTACTCTGTAACCAAAAAGCGCCTTTTTTATAATATAAAACAACATTTTTAGCATATTTTTTTATTAAGCTTAAATCTTGATAACTTTCGATATCACGAAGAAATTCTCCTGTATACCACTCTCTATCTTTCGTAATATAAATGGGAATAATCTCATATTTTTGTTCATCTAATTTATTCATTGCTTGGACAGCGGAAATAATACTAACTTCATGTTCTACACTTTCGCCCCCAAAAATAACACCTAATTTAATTTTCATAAACTTCACACTCCTATTTCTCATTATAAATATCAGGTAAATCATTTTCAAATAATGCATAGATATCTTTTTTAGTTTTTAAATTTCTAATAAATTGATAAGCATCTACTACATCATTATAAACAATTATATTATCTTCTTTGTATTTTTTAGATAATAAGCCTTCTTTTATGTCTTTAGTCTTATCTTTACCTATTAAAATTACATAATCAGCTTGACTAAGCTCGGCTATTTCTTCCCCAAATCGTCTATTTTCTTCTTTTTCTTTTGATCCTAGTTCTACCATACCTGGCGTAACAACAATTTTAACTCCTGGCATCATACTAAGAACTTCTAAAGCATTTTTAGCTCCAATTGGATTAGAATTATAGGCATCATCAATCTGATAAAAATTACCAATTTTTTTCAATTCTAAACGATGTTCAATTGGTTTAATAGTCTTAACTGCTTTTTGAAGTTGTGAAATAGATATTCCAAATTCTTTTCCTAAAGCTAATCCTGCTAAAATGTTATAAACATTATGAGCACCTAATAATCTAGTAGTAAAAGGATACTTTTTTCTATCTCCCTTAAATATTACATCAAAACTTGTTCCATCTTTATTTACCTTTATATTTGTAGCTCTAACATCCACATCACTATTTTCAATACCAATCCACAAAATTCGACAATTATTTTTCAAATGATAACTTGTTTGTTTCTCATCATCTTTATTTAAAACTCCAATACCATCTTGTGGTAAAGATTCTATTAGTTCAAATTTTGTCTTTTGAATTATCTCTTCACTACCAAATGTTTCTAAATGAGCCGTACCAATTCTTGTCAAAATACCATACTTAGGATGAACTAAATCACATAACTCTTTAATTTCTCCTTCTACATAAGCCCCCATTTCAGCAATAAAAACATCATAAAATTTATCTAAATAATTATTAACAGTAATAATAAGACCATATGGTGTATTTAAATTCTTTGGTGTTGGTAAAGTTAAGTATTTAATACTTAAGATATCTGCTAAAATATTTTTACTACTAGTTTTACCATAGCTTCCCGTAATTCCAATTACATTTAAATTTTTCATTTCTTTGAGTTTGGTTACTGCTTTATGTTTATAGTAGAAGTAAACTAATTTTTCTACCGTATATTTATTAATAGCATTCGCAAAATAAATAATTATTGGATTTAAAAATGTCATAATACCATAAATAAATATTAGGAAAGAAGAAATCCAAAGTTGATCTTGTAATAAAATAAAGAAAAGAAAAACTAATAAATAAAAGATAGAAATCGTAATAATTAAACGCTTAATTCTTGCTGTTATGGCAAAAGAAATTTTAGCTGTTGTCTTTTTCCTTTGTTTTATAAAATTAAGAATAACAAAAACTTCTAAAAGAATAAAAATAATATTAATAATTAATGTTATTCCATCTTTATCTACCAATAAAGATGTAGAAAGAAATAGAACTAATAATGCTACAAATTCTATAATACTAAAACTATTCATGTCTTTTTTGAGCCATTTTATATAACGATTATTTTCGTTATATAGATTTTGTTGTAACATATGTAAATTTCTCTTTGTTTTTAATATGACTAAGATACTCATTACTATTAATACTAAAATTTTTATGATCATATTTTATCCCTCCAAAAACTTATTTATAATCTTTAGAACCTGATTCAAGTTTTCGATATATGCATAATGAGTTCCTGGTAATACAATTAAGGCTCCATCTTTTAATAATTTTTCTAATAATCTCGCTTCAGAAACAGGAGCTTCTTCGTCTTGTTCTCCCCAAATGAGAAGAGTTGGTGCTGTTATTTCTTTGGCATAAGAAGATAAATCTTCATTCACTGTATTCACTAATATTTCACGCATGATTGGGCTAGCAGCCTTATAATCACGTGATCCTATATAATTTTTAGCTAGTTCAGCAATTTTCTTCATGCCTGGTAATTTTTTAGCTCTTTTTAAGGTTTTCTCTTTTAAAGACAATTCTTTTTTTACTCTTACACAAGGAGCTCCAAATAATACTACTTTATTTACTTCATATTTGGCAGCATAACAAATAGCAACACGGCCTCCAAATGAGTGACCAATCACAGTAGGATTCTTAATTTTTAATTTTTCTACTAGTTCGTGAAGCATATCACGATAATCTTTAATATCCCAAGCTTCTTTTGGTTCTTCACTTTTACCAAAACCTGGGAAATCTAAAATAGTAATACGATATTTACTTGATAAGGGATCTCCTAAAAATTGCATCATCTCAATATTTTGCCCCCAGCCATGAAGTAAGACAATATCAGGGCCTTTACCATATTGTATGTAATTAACATTAACACCGTGTACTATCATTAGTATAGCCTCCTTTTTTCAATTATAGCATAAATCTTGGTAAAAAGTTAGAAAATCAAGGATTTTTCCGTTATTTTACTTAAACATGATAGAAAAAAGAGAACCTATAGTTCTTGTATTACTTCTTGATATAAAAAGCTCCAACAAAATTCCTACCACCTTTTTCTTTTATTCCATGTTTAAAAGCATAGTTTGAAAAATAATTATCATTAGTAATAGTATCAGTAGGATTCATATAAAAAGTATGAAAAGTTTGTGGAGAAAGTTGACGTAAAATAGCAGTTCGTAAATCTATTTTGTAGATACCATTGTCTTCTTTTATAGAGCCAGTCTCTTCCCAAATACTTCTATCTTTGGCCCATTTTGGATAAGTTTCATATCTATAACTATTACTTCCTGCACAAGCACTGAAATAAATATCTAAATCAGATTCCTTACTATTATATACACTTTTTAATACATCAATCGTTCTTTTAGGTAACTTGAAATCAATAAACTCAGCAGAACAATGAGCTGTTGCTGTAACCCCATTTTTTGAATCAACTGCTATCATAAGAGGACAATCCGCAACTGGATAACCTATTACCACCTTGGGTAAATCATTTTTTATCATTAAAATATCTGCTTTAATAGTAAGATCCCAACCATCTTCATAAGCATCTACCATCTCTTTCGTCAAAAGAGCATAACTACCATCTTTTTGTTGAGTTGGCATATAAAACTTTTTAGGATTACAGCCTAGTTTTTGACCTGCTTTTTTTCTATTTTCAAGAAAAATCGCCTTTCTTTTCGCAAAATCATTCGCATATTCTTTATTGAAAAAAAGAGAATTTGTATTCATATTTCCCCAAGCTCGCGGAGTTTCAAAAATTTTTAAATTTATCATTTTCTTTCCCTTCTAAATTAATCTAATATAGTATATTAGCCTAGAGTTCAAAAGGTTAATGTAAGATTTTAATATTTATCATATTTTATGATGATATTTTTCATCTAATAAAAATAATGTTTTATCCCTTGCACACTGATAAGAAGTTAATACTTTTTTTAAAGTCTTAGTAGGTTCTTTTGCAAGTGGGCTACTCTCTAGATAAGTTTTACTATCTAGAATTTGTTCAATCGTATTCATAATGTTATACTTATTAAAATTATTATAAATTTGTTCATTAATTTTGATTTTTTTATAACTAGAAAATAAAGTACTATTTTTTCTAGACCATAAAAATTTGATCATGTTTTCTCGAGAAATATCACGTTCAATAACAAAGAAAGTTAAGTACTCTAATAAGTCTAACCACTCGGTACAGACACCAAAGCCACCACCATAAATACCGTTATCCACCTGCTCTACCATTTCGTGATTGTTCTTCCTTTTCTTATTAGAAGAAAAGTTAGAGGTTACTAATTCTAAAAAAGATTGATCATAGATAAACTCTAAACTTTTTAAAGAAAAATCTACAGGATAAGTTAAGATTAAGTGTTTAATTTCTTCAAGATGATGTAGTTCATTTTGGTGAAATTTTAAGCGATAAGGGGTATCTTTTAAAATATTTTGATTAATAAATTGTCGTAAACGCAATTTAATAAAATAATAATGATGATCAACTGACATAGAGAAGTAAGTATATCTTTCATTTCTATAATTAAAGATTGGATTTTTTGTCATATCAAAAAAAGGAAAACTATTACCGCCTTGAAATCGATAAAGTTCCTTAGTAAGATTTTCTTGTTTTAAAGATGTAATAACATCATCATAAAGACTCATTCTAAACACCTTGTCTTTCCACAATAAAAG
>CAJFVY010000010.1 GCA_904420615.1 uncultured Bacilli bacterium
AACTTAAAAAAAGAAATGTTTCCATTTCCAAAACAAAAAAAGAAAAAAGACTGAAACAAAATTATTTTATTTCGTTACAGCCCCTTCTTTCTACTTATCTCTTATAGTTGCCTTAAATTTAGCACATACTTCTTCAATAATACGATTAAATATTTCCATGACTTCTTCATCTGTTAGGGTTCTTTTATCATCTTTAAAAGTAAGAGTATAGGCAATACTTTTTTTATCTTTTTCTATTTTTTCTCCTTGATAAACATCAAACACTTCTATTTGTTGTAATAATCTACCACCAGCTTTTTTAATAGCTTCTTCTAATTGTAAAGAAGTAATATTTTTTGTTACTACAAAAGCTAAGTCTTTTTTTATACTAGGATATTTTGGTATATCTTTATAAGACATTCTACTAGCTCTAAAAGCTAATACTTTATCTAGATTAAGTTCTAATACATAAATATCATCTTTGGTTTCTTCTGGATGTAGTTTACCAATAATACCTACTTTTGTTCCTTGTAAGATAATAGAAGCACTTTGATATGGATGTAATTCTTTTGGTAGATCATCTACTACTAAGCGATAACGATTACCATAGCCTAAATAATCAAGTAATTCTTCTAATATTCCTTTTATAATATAGAAATCTACTTTTTCTTTTTTGATTCCTAGATAATACTCACCACTCATTAAAATAGCTAGTTTTAATTCTTCATGATAAGTATCTTCTTGTTTATAAAAGCCTTTTCCCATTTCAAAGATAGAAATATTCTTATTATTACGAGCTTTATTATATTCATATATTTCTTTTAGAGAAGAAAGTAAACTATATCTTAGTACTGATCTTTCTTCACTCATTGGGTCTGCTAAAAAGATGGGTTCAAAGGAATCAGTCGTATATTTTTTAACAGTATCTTGAGAGATTAAAGTATAACTTAATACTTCATTTAATCCTAAAGAAGCTAGCTTATGTTTGATTGCTCGTTTTGTCTTATTAAAGCTACCTGTAGTAACATTTAATACTAGTAATTTCCCTTGAATACGATCAATCCCATACATTCTTCCTACTTCTTCTATTAAATCTTCAGGAATACTGATATCTAATCTTCTAGTAGGTACTGTCACTTTAATCTCATTACCATTTACTTCTACACCAAATTCAAGATCTTTAAAGATTGATAAAATTTCTTCTTTTGGTATTTCTATTCCTAATACTTTATTAATCTTATCAGTTGTAATTACAATTTCTTTTTCTTTAACGGTAGAATGATTATATTCTATCATCCCCCCTACTATTTCAGCATCAGCATATTTTTCTAATAAAGCACAACTACGTTTAATAGCTAAATAAGTACGTTTTGGATCAATTCCTTTTTCAAAACGATTACTAGCTTCACTTCTTACTATTTTCTTAGAAGTCTTTCTTACTTTGATACCATCAAAGATAGCTGCTTCTATAATGATATTTTTTGTATCTTCTTCTACTTCTGTAGATAAACCTCCCATGACTCCTGCAAGGCCAACGCTTTCTTTAGGAGTTGCAATTACAATGTCATCACTAGATAATACACGGTCTATATTATCAAGAGTACGAAGATGTTCTTTTTCTTTAGCATTTCTTACTATTAGAGTATCAGAAAGTCTATCAGCATCATAAAAGTGAAGAGGTTGTCCTGTTTCTAACATAACATAGTTAGAAATATCAACAACATTATTAATTGGTCTAATACCACTTGCAATCAAACGATTTTTAATAAAGTCTGGGCTTTCTTTAATCGTAACATTTTTTACTTTCTTAGCTAGAAATACACTACAATCAGGTGTTTTAATTTCTAGTTTAAAGCTATCATGAATATCTTCTTTATTTTCATGATAAGAAAGATCCGTCTCTTTTACTTTTTTATGATAAATTGCTCCTAGTTCATAAGCCATACCAAGAATACTTAGTAAGTCCCCTCTATTAGAAGTTAATTCAAAATCGATTACTTCATCATCTAATCCCATTGCTTTAACAGGATCACTTCCTACTTCAGTATCAAGTGGTAGTTCATGAATACCACTACTATCTTTTTCCTCTAAGAATTTATGATCAAGTCCAAGTTCTGCTTTGGAACAGATCATACCATTTGATACTATTCCTCTTATCTTACCAGCTTTAATTGTACCACCCGGTAATTCTGCTCCTACTTTAGCTACAATTACTTTTAAGCCTTTTCTAACATTAGGAGCACCACAGACAATTTCTAATACTTCATTTCCAATATCTACTTTACAAACATGTAAATGATCTGAATCAGGATGAAGATCACATTCTAGTACTTCGCCAACCACTAAATTGGTACAATTAATTAATTTAGAAGCACTATCATATTCATTACCAACAGAAGTCATCGCATCGGCTATTTCTTTTATGGATAATTTATCATCTAAATCGATATAATCTTTTACAAAGTTTCTACTTAATTTCATTTTCTTCATCCTTTCTATCAAATTGTTCAATAAATCTAATATCATTACCATAGATTGTTCTAATATCTGGAATACCATATTTAAACATCGCAAAACGATCTAATCCCGTACCAAAGGCAAATCCTTGATATTTCTTACTGTCATAACCTGACATTTCTAGGACATGAGGATGCACCATACCGGCTCCTAAGACTTCAATATAACCAGTACCTTTGCATAAAGAACAGCCCTTTCCCCCACACTTAAAACAGCTAACATCTACTTCTACTGATGGTTCTGTAAAAGGAAAGTAACTAGGACGAAATCTTACTTTTGTTTTTTCTCCTAATACTTTTCTTAAGAATAATTCTAATGTTCCCTTTAAATCAGCCATAGAAATATTCTCATCAATGACTAATCCTTCTATCTGCATAAATTGATGTGAATGAGTAGCATCTTCATCTCGCCTATATACTTTACCTGGACAAACAATTCTAAGTGGTCCTTTATCTTTATTTGCTTCCATAGCTCTTACTTGGGCAGTAGAAGTCTGAGTTCTAAGTAAGTAATTTTCATATTCTTCTTTTAAATAGAAAGTATCTTGAGCATCACGAGCAGGATGTCCTTTCGGTAAGTTTAATTTCTGAAAGCAATTTTCATCACTTTCTACTTCTACTCCCTCAAAAACAGTATACCCCATAGACACAAATAAATCTTCAAACTGTTCTGTTATTAGAGTCATAGGATGAAGAGTCCCTCTTCTTACTTTTTTACTAGGTAGAGTAATATCTATTTCTTCACTTGCTAATTTTTGATTTAATAGTTCGCTTTCAAATTCTTTTTTCTTAGTATCATAAATTTCATTAAATAATGTTTTTATTTCATTTACCTTCATACCAAAGCTTTTCTTTTCTTCATTTGGTATTTCTTTAATATGACTATTTAGTTCTGTTATGAGTCCTTTTTTACCTAAATATTTTACTCTAATTTCATTTAGTTCAGATAAATTAGAAACTTTTTCTAAGTCTAATTCTAATTCTTTTTTCAAATCTTCTATCATCCTTAATACATCTCCTTTATTTTTCTTAATGTCTTTACCCTATGTTCTACATCTACATCTACTTTTTCGTCTTTATCATTATAATAAATTGTATGAATTCCCATTTTACTTGGCACTAAAACATCATTTACAAGATTATCTCCTACCATCACACATTCATCTGCTTTATATGGTCCACAAGCAGCCATATAAATAGCTCTATTAGGTTTTAATGAATAATCACCACTATATACTTCTTTAAAATAATTTAATAGTCCTGCCTGTTTTAATCTATTTACTTGTGTATTTTGAAACCAATTACTACAAACAACATTTTCTATTTTTTTAGATTGTAAATAACTTAAGACTTCAAAAACACCATCATGAACTTTATCAGGAATATTGCGAGAATACTCTAACCATTCATAAATCATTTTTGGACTAATATTAACGCTTGTTTTTCTAGTAAGAAATTCACTAAGTAGTTCTTCATCATAATAAGGATAAGTAGTCTCATATTCATAAAGCAATTCACGTTTTCTATCTAAAAATAATTTTGCTTCTTCTTGTGGTAATTTTAAATTAAAAAAATTATCGTTTAGATGAAAATCATTATCTAATAGCGTTCCATCTAAATCCCATATAAATCGTTTTATCATAACATCAATCCTTTCCAAAAAAAGAACTATAAGTTAAGGGCGAAATAATCCGCTGTACCACCTTAATTTATAGTTCTTCACTAACTCATTATCTTAACGCGATTTAAACGCCTACCATTTTGTGATAGGAACTCCTAAGACGAATTCATAAACTAACTTTCTTTGTTTCCACCAACCACAAAGTCTCTTTTAAAGTATCATTTATTACTACTTCTTATTCACAGTTTTTTTCGTACTATATTATATCATATTCTAAAATTATTGCAAAGTTTAAACTGTCATTAATTCTTGTTCTTTTTCTTTACATAAACTATCAATTTTTTTATTATAGTCATTTACTAAATCTTGAACATCTTTCATCATGCCTTTTTCTTCATCTTCTGGTAATTCTAATTTCGTAATTTCTTCATTAGCTTCATGGCGTAAATTACGAATGACAATTTTAGCATCTTCAGCCATAGATTTTACTTGTTTTACTAATTCTTTTCTTCTTTCTTCCGTTAAAGCTGGAATAACAATACGGATTGTCTCTCCATCATTTCCTGGATTATAACCTAAGTTTGCAGCAATAATTCCCTTTTCGATTGCTCCTAAGGCACTACGATCAAAAGGTTTAATTAATAATTGATTGGCTTCAGGAACTGATATTGTTGCAAGTTGTTTTAAAGGTGTCATACTACCATAATATTCTACCATAACTCCATCTAAACTAGACGGATTAGCGCGACCTGCTCTAACAGTAGTAAAACGTTTTTCTAAATTAGCTAAAGCCAATTCCATTTTTTGTTTTGTTTCTATTTGTATATTTTCTTCCATTATTTTCTCTCCTTGTAATATTATTCTACTACAAATTCTTATGTTATGGCAACTAAAATTAATTATACTGAAAATAATATGATAAATGATGATTTTATGTTAATATAAATACATGGAGAGAAAATGGTATGAAAAAATATTAATTATGATGAAAGTCTATTATTAGCATTATACTTAGAATTATTCGGTCAATGCTATGATGTAGAAGACAAAAGAAAAGACAAAGATGAAAGAGAATTAGTGCGTCACATAGAAATGCAAAATGCTTGTTGTTTATTTAAACGTATAGGGATCCCACTGGATTATAGCTTTTATCCAGACTTTAATGGTGTATCTTCACCTCGTCTTAAAGTCCATTTAAGACACTTAGATAAGAAAAAAGAAGATATTGAGGAGTACTATGATGAGTATATAGAAAAGAGAAATCATCAAGTATGCTGTTCTTCTTATAAACACCAATTAGAACATATTTTACCTATTGGTCGTGACAATATGGATCGTTTGGCTTTAGCTAACTATTTATTCGAAGATATTGTAAAACAAGAAAAAGGAATTGAAACTGTGGGAAGTATGATTTATGCAACAACAGTACAATTTCCAGGAGAAAATTTTTCTATGATTCATAAAAACTTATCAGAATCAGGTTATGAAGATATAGAATTAAATAAAACGATATGGAAGTATTTAACAGTACTTGATGTCATTAATATAGAACCAAATTATATTACCAATAAAAGTAAAGTACTTCGTAAATAATTAATCTATTGTTTATTAAAGAAAAGAAGTTCTATTTTTTGAACTTCTTTAAAACTTTTTTTAACCATCTAATCTTTCTTTTTTGAATAAATTTTCTCTTTATGGCTAAAGTTGGTAATATTAATAATATTTGATATTGATCTTTTAATTCTTTAGCATAATATTTGTAAATTATTTCTTCTTTTTTAGTAGAAAGAACTGGTCCTAAATAATAATCTTTAGAATGATATTTTCCTCTTCCCTTTTTAAATACTAAAATAGGATAAGTAATCTTATTTTCTTTTACTAGTAATTCATCTTCTATTCTATAACCACACTTAGTTAGTTCTTTTCTAACTAATGGAGTATGATTATTAGGAGATAGAATAATAGTATTGACTTTTTCTAAAACATCTTTATTCTTTTCAAATATTTGTGATATTAAAATACCACCCATACCAGATATAGTAATAACATCTACCCCGTCTTGATAAGCTTCTAAGCCATCAGCTTGAACCAATTGAATATTCTTTTTTACATGATAAAAATCTATGTTTTTCTTAGCTCCTAAAAGAGGTCCTTCTTTATCATCAGATGCAACTACTTTAGAAAAGTTACATTCCTTTACCAAATAAATTGATAGCATAGCATGATCGCAACCAATATCAAGAGGATAAGAATCTTTAGGTACTAAGGAAGCTATTGTTTTTAAGCGTGAATTTATTTTCATTGATCAGTTAAAAAGTCCTTTAACTTTCTTGATCTAGATGGATGTCTTAACTTACGTAAAGCTTTTGCTTCAATTTGTCTAATTCTTTCCCTTGTAACTCCAAAGATTTGACCAACCTCTTCAAGAGTACGGCATTGTCCATCATCTAAACCAAAACGTAGTCTTAATACTTTTTCTTCTCTATCAGTAAGGGTTAATAATACACTTGCTAATTCTTCTTTTAGCATTTCTTCTGTTGTGTATTCTTCTGGTCCTACTGTTCTTTCATCATGAATAAAGTCACCCAAATGAGAATCATCTTCTTCTCCTATTGGAGTTTCAAGTGATACTGGATCTTGACTAATTTTATATACTTCACGTACTTTATCTACACTAATATCTAGTTTTTTTGCTATTTCTTCTTCGGTTGGTTCACGATTTAATTCTTGTGTTAATTGTCTTTGAACACGAGCTAGCTTATTGATTGTTTCAACCATATGAACAGGTACTCTAATCGTGCGTGCTTGATCTGCTATAGCTCTTGTAATGGCTTGGCGAATCCACCAAGTTGCATATGTTGAAAATTTATATCCTTTCGTTGGATCGAATTTTTCAACTGCTTTCATTAAGCCTATATTTCCTTCTTGAATTAAATCAAGGAATAGCATACCACGTCCTACATAACGCTTAGCAATTGATACTACTAAACGCAAATTAGACTCTGCTAAAATACATTTAGCTTCTTCATCTCCTTCTACTGCACGATGAGCATATTCAAATTCTTCATCAGAAGTTAATAAAGGAATACGACCAATTTCTTTTAAATACATTCTAACAGGGTCATTAATCTTAATATCTTTTGATAAGGTTAAAGATTCTGTTTTTGTATGTTCTGTAATCTCTGCTCCACTAGCAGGATCTTCTTCCCCTTCTTCACTAATAACATCAATATTAGCTTCAACTAAAGAGTTATACAAATCATCTAAGGTATCACTATCAATATCTAGTCCTTTTAATTCATCCGCTAATTGTTCATAAGTAATATATCCTTGTTTCTTACCTAATTTAATTAAACGTTCTTTTCTTTCTTCCATTGTTTTAATTTCTTCGACCATTATTTTTCCTCCCCTATTCTAACTTGTCGTATTTGTTCTACTATTTTTGCTTTTTCTAGTGGATCAACTTCCTCTTTTAATTTCTTTTTTAACTGTTGAATTGTCTTTTCCACCCTATATTGATCTAACACTTTGAAATATTCTCTCATCTCTTTTTCTGTTATTTCATCTTTCAAAGTCAAAGCTTCCATTTGTGAGAAAATTTGTAGTAATTTTTCATTATTACCTAAATAAGTATAAAAGTCTGCTTGATTAATAAAACCATTTTTTTGATAAAAAGATTCTATAGCACTCGCTAAGGCTCGATATTCTTCTTTAGGAAAAACAATTTTAGATTTGCTAACCATATCTATAACCCATGTTTTTTCTAACATATAATAAAAAATAATCAAACTAGCTTTTTGATACTTATCTAATGTTACTTTAGGAGTTACTATTTGGCTTGGCATTACCACTTTCTCTTTTTTTATTTGTTGGGCCTCTTGTACTGTACGAAAACTTTTTTCCAGAGTATTATAACTTATTTCATAATTTTTTGCAAGATCTTTTAATATTATTTCAACACGAATGGGATCTTTAATTTTTGCAGTTTCTAATAAGACCTTATTAATATAATCTGCTTTTTCTTCACTACTATTCATATTAACGTCTTTTTGTAAAGCTTTTATCTTGTAATCACTAAAATAAATAGCATTTTCAATTAAATTATAAAATGATTCTTTCTCATGATTTAAAATAAAAGTATCAGGATCATCTTCTTCTGGTAAAGAAATTACTTTTACTTCAATATTTGCTTCTTCAAATAAAGTACCCGCAGCCATCGTGGCTTTTTTTCCTGCCTCATCACCATCAAAACAAAGAATAATGTTATTAGAAAGTCGCTTAATACTTCCAATATGATCTTTAGTTAAAGCCGTTCCCATTGTCGCTACAGTACTCTTAACTCCAATCGTACTCGCTCTAATAATATCCATGAAGCCTTCCATGATAATCACATATTTTTCTTTTCTAGACTCTTGTTTAGCAATATGATAATGATATAATAAATTTCCTTTTTTAAATATTTCTGTTTCTTTTGTATTTAAATATTTATTCTGATCACTCTTAACGATTAAACGGCCACTAAAACCTACTACGTGACCAGTTAAATCATGTAATGGAAACATTAATCTATTATGAAAAATATCATGAAATTCATTGGTTAATCCAGCTTTATTTAATAAATCAATAGAATAATTTTTTCCTGTCAAAAACTTTGTTAATTGATCCTTTTCGTCTAAAGAAAAACCTAGTTCAAATTCTTTTATAATATCATAATTAATACTTCTTTTTTCTAAATACTCACGAGCCTTTTTTCCTTTAGAAGACATTAAATTATTTTGATAATATTTCATTGCTAAGTCATAAGCTTGATACCATTCATCATATTTTGTAGATACTCGTTTTTGTTTTAATCCTTGTACTTCTATACCTGCTCTATCGGCAAGTTCTTTTACAACTTCTTGAAATTCTTTATGTTCATAATTCATTAAAAAAGTAAAAACATTCCCCGTGGCATGACAAGAAAAGCATGTATAGATTTGTTTTTCTCTTGATACACTCATGGAAGGATTGGTATCATCATGAAAAGGACAAACACCAAAGTAATTTTTACCACGAGCTACTAATGGAATACGCTCACCAATTACGTCAACGATATCACTTTTTTGTCTAATTTCATTAATTAATTCTTGATTCATGATGATCGCCTCACACTTTCTTACTCTATCATTTTTTTATTTTTTTCGCAATCTAATATTTACACTTTATCAAAGAAATTATATAATAAATAATTAGTAATTGATTATTTATAAAGAACAGAAAAGGAGTGGTTTAATGAGTAAATTTACATTAATTACAAATAAATTACCTAATGGAGATATTGACTTTAGAGTCATTGATAAAAAGACAGGACAAGCCCAAATTCCTATCAAAGATTATTTTTTTAAATTTAATCCTGATATCGAAGTAATTGAAGAAATAGGAAAAATAGCTTACTATTCAAATTACCAAAAAACAGAATCACGTTTAAATAATGTTATTCAAACAGATAATTTTTATACTTTTGAACAGTTAATCAATCATAAAATGACTGTTGAAAGACAAATTAAAAATTTAAAATTACATCGAATTGTTAAAAACTTTACTATAGCAAATAAATTTAAAAAGAAAAAGAAGAAAACACCTCTTACTAAGGAAGAAATGAAGAGTTTAGAAAATTCCTTAGATCTAACTTTAGATGTAATTAAAGATGCTATTAAATTTACTACTGATACTATTTTAGACGTTGAAGATGTTGATAAATATGCTAGTGCTTATGTACTACATATCATGGCTATGAGACAACTAAAAGCTTCTAATATGTATCAAGAATTTATTACAAAGCATCCCAATCAAGAATTAGAGCATAATATTTTAAATCAACAACATGCAGAATATGAACAAATTAAACAATATCAATTAACAAAGAAAAAGAAATAATCTTTAAATTAGACTTTTTCTTGTAAAACTTTCAACATTATGATCAATATATAAATCTATTACCCCTTTATTAACGATTTTGATGAAACCAAGTCCATTTATACATAAATCTTCTTCATATTTCATCTCAATCGTTCTTTTTTGTAGATGTTTTAAATCATCTTTTCGATTAGATATTCTTCTAATAACTAAATCATTTGACATAAAACAAGTAAAACTATTCTTTTCACCTTCTACGTAATCTATTCTCGCTAAGTTTTCAATAATAATACTTTGTCCTTTTCTTAATTGAAAAGTACGTGGTTTAATTTCTTTTTTAGGACTAATTTTCTTAAACATATCTTGATCAATATAATTAATAATACTAGATGAATCTACTAGTCCTGGTGTATCTATTAAAGTTAAATAATCATTAATATCAATTCTTACAGTATTAAGTGTAGTAGATGGTAATGGAGATATAGTTAATTCTTGAGTATTGGTAGAATAATTACGTAATAATTTATTAATTAACGTACTCTTACCAGCATTAGTATGTCCTACTACATATACTTCTCTACTTGTTTGATAATATTTTATTTGTTTTAATAAATAATCAATATTTTCATTTTTCTCAGCACTAATTACAATAATTTCTTCAAAATTTATATTTAAGTTTTTAAAATATTCAATAATCTTAGCCTCTTTTATAGACTTTGGTAAAACATCTTTTTTATTTAAAACTAAAATCATTTTATTAGGAATATAATTTCTAATTTCACTTAAATCACGCTCTATATTTAATAAATCTACAATATAAAGAACTAAATTCTTAGTTGTCCCAACGCTTTTTAGTATTTCTATATATTCTTGATTACTCTTTGTTACTACTTGATATTCACCATAATTTTTTATTCTAAAACAACGTTGACATAATTTATTTTCTAAATTAGAAGTATAACCTTCTTGTAACACGTTCTCGTCTTGTAATTTGATGCCACACCCCTCACAATATTTAACATCATTCATAATATTTTCCTTTCTTAAACACATTTTGTTTAGCATATAAGGCAAGTACTTTATTTTCACGATAACGATTAATACTAGTTATTTTAAATTCATCATTAGCAAGTCTATCTACTAAAATAGTGAATAGATGATGCTTATTTCCAAATCTGATATCACTCATTAACTGATCACCTATCATAGCCATTTGCCAAGGTTGAAACTCAAATTTTCTTTTGATACGCCGATAGACAAATCCGCATGGTTTCATTGCAAAGGAGAAATAAGGAATATCTAAAGAAGAAGCAAAAGCACTAACTCTTTTTTTTAAACTATTAGAAACTAGTATAACTGTAAAGTCTTTTTTTAAGTTAGTAATTAGTTTTTTGACTTTAGGACTAGGCTTGTCTTCTTTTATTGTAGCAAGTGTATTATCTAGATCAAACAATAAGTATTTGATACCTTTTTCTTTTAATTTATCATAGTTAATATGAAAAATATCTTTCTGATACATATTAGGTAAATATTTTTCCATTCCCTACTTACCGCCTTCCGTTACCTAATTATTCATTCATTAATTAAGTATATCTATTATACTAGATATTTACATTTTTGACTAGTTATTTATCTTTTGCATAACTGGATAGGTATTATTGGTAATTTTATCAAAAGTATAACCCTCTTTCTTAGCATATAAAATAATATCATTTAAAGCTTCTTCAGTAGCATTCTTCGTATCATGAAATAAGATCATATTTACTTTATCATGTGATAAATGATTTACTACTTCTTGATAAATAGCATCCTTATTTTTGGCACTCGATGAATCCTTACTATCAATATTCCAATCATAATATTGATATCCTTGTTTTAATACTTCAGTCGTAAGCTCACTCATAATTCCATCCTGATACTTTTTACTAATAGTATTACTACTACCTCCAGGAAATCTAAGAAGTTTACTATCTACTCCAGTTATACTTTCTACATAATCATGTAACTCTTTTAAGTCAGCAAAATAACTATCTTTCGATTGATAAATGATATCATAGCGATGTGACCAAGAATGTAATCCAATACTATGACCTTCTTGAACGATTCGTTTCAATAAATCAGCATCCGTATTACCAATGACAAAGAAAGTGGCAGGAACCTCATTTTGCTTTAAAATATCTAAAATTTCTCCTGTATTTTGAAGACTAGGTCCATCATCAAAAGTTAAATAAATAGTTCCTAATTTTTTTTCATCTACTACTTTTATGACTCGTTTTATCTCTTGTTTATTAGAAGAAGTATCCTCAATAGAATAAGTAAGAGTATAACTACCTACTTTAGTTGGATCAAGTTCTCCTGTTACTTTTACTTTATCAGTTATGATACCATCACAATTATCAGTTACTTGATACTGATCCTCAAAAGTACTATTTAAAGCTATAATAGAAACTTCCCCATCACTAATAGAAAAAGTAGGAACTTCTTTATCTTGATACCATAATTTCCTTTTGACTTCGCTTTTATTACCACTACTGTCTGTTACTGAATATAAAATGTAATCCTTATTCTTCTTTACTTTTACCTTGCTTGTTACATCTTTATCTACATTATCAATAGCGAGATAGCCTTCTTCCTCGTAATTAGCATTAGGACAAAGAACAGTTTCTTTTGATCCTTTTAGTTCAATCTTTGGACCTCTTATATCTTTTACTGTAATATAGCGAAAAAGAGTCTGATGAAATATTCCATTTCTTATCTCATAATTTACTTTATAAGTGCCAGTTTTTGAAGTATCTACTTCATTAGTTATTTTTATTTTATTAGATAAATTTGCATTTAAAGAAGATACTAAAAGTCCTTTTTCATGATAAGTACTTCCTACATCAAGAATCATTTCTTTTGGACCTTCTAGTTTAACTTTAGGTACTAATATAAATAAGCATACAAAAATGAGAAATATTATACTAGAAAGTATATTTTCTAAAATAGAACAATCTTTTCTTTGACTCTTTACTTTATCCATTACTCTTCACCTCTATTATTATTATAACTGATAATTTATTTTTTAATCATTCATAGCATTATAATTATTATTTTTAATAAATTCACGCAATATTTTAGTGAGAGCTCTTTTTTCAATTCTTGATACATAACTTCTAGATATATGCATATTACTAGCAATCATTTTTTGAGTCTGTTCTTTATTTCCCATTAATCCATAGCGTTTTACAATAATATCACGCTCACGATCAGTTAATACTTTTAAATATTTATTTAATAGCTCTACATCATCTTTAAGTTGAATTTCTTCTAAAAAATCTGGTCTTGGAGCTTTTAAAATATCAAGAATAGATATTTCATTTCCTTCTTTATCAAAACCAACTGATTCATTTAAAGAAATATTACGGTTATTTTTATTATTAGCTCTAAAATACATTAAAATCTCATTTTGTATACACTTAGCACAATAAGTAGTTAGTCTATTACCTTTACTACTTAAGAAGGTATCAACACCTTTGATGAGCCCGATAGTCCCAACACTAATTAAATCATCTTGATCTATATTTTTATAATCAAATTTTTTTACAATATGCGCTACTAATCGTAAGTTATGCTCAATTAATAAATCTCGTGCAGTATGATCGCCTTGCTGCATCTTTTTAATACATTCTTCTTCCTTTTCTTTACTTAGAGGTTCTTTAAAGACTTGATTTGAATAACTCGCTGTAAAAGGTAAAAGGTTCCTAAAACTTTCAAATAAATGAAATAACATAAAATAAAATCACCTAATTCATTTTATGTCGAAAAATGAAAAAAAGAAGTATTAAGAAAGATGAAGTGGATTAAAGTCTATATCTATTTTCACTTTATTATTAGAAGCATAATATTTTACTAACTTCTCTAAGACTTCATGAAGATTATCTTGTTTTTTATACTTTAATATCATTTGATAACGATAAATATTATATTTTTTAAAAATATTAGCAGGAACTGGTCCTAAAAAGATAGTTTTATCTAAGTATTTTTTTAATACTTGATAACTACGTTTAGCCTCTTTTAGGGCAACTTCTTCATCTTTACTAGCAATATGAATTAATACTAAATAACAATATGGTGGATAATTCATCATATGGCGATTTTTCATCTCAATCATATAGAACTTCTTGTAGTTATTTTCTTTGGCACAAAAAATAGCATAGTGATCTTTATTAAAAGTTTGTAATATAACACTTCCTTTTTTTTCACTTCTACCACTGCGACCTGCGACTTGATTTAATAAATCAAAGGTTACCTCACTACTCCTAAAATCAGGAAGCATTAAAGAAGTATCAGCATTAATCACACCTACTAGGGTAACATTAGGGAAATCTAATCCTTTAGCAATCATTTGAGTACCAAGTAAAATGCTAGCTTCTCCTTTAGCAAAGCTATTAATGATTTTTTCATGAGCTCCTTTATTACTAGTCGTATCAACGTCCATTCGCAATACCTTTTCGTTAGGAAACAGTTGTTTTAATTCTTCTTCAATCTTTTCTGTGCCCACTCCAAGCGGTTTCATGGCTTTTTCATGACAGGAAGGACAAGTAGCATTCATAGTAGTTGCATAGCCACAATAATGACAACGTAATAGATTACTTTTTTTATGATAAGTAAGGGTAATATCACAACGAGGACATTTTTTAGTGAAGCCACAATTTTGACAAATAATAACAGAAGAATAGCCTCGACGATTTAAAAGAAGCATGATCTGTTCTTTTCGGGATAATACTTCTTTCATTTTTTCTATTAATTCTAAGGAAAAATGAAAAGTCGCTTTTTTGATAGCCTGATTCATATCCACAATATTAATTTCTGGTAAGCTTACCCCTTTAATTCTACTAGGTAATTCTACTAGTTTATAATAATTTTTTATAGCTCTTGTATAACTTTCAAGAGTTGGTGTAGCACTACCTAATACGACTTTAGCATGATGGTATTTTGCTCTTTCTAAAGCCACTTGTTTGGTATCATATCTTGGCATATTTTCTTGTTTATATGAATCGCTATGCTCTTCATCCATAATAATAAGGCCAATATTTTTTAAAGGAGCAAAAATGGCACTTCTAGCACCTATCACAATATTAGCTAAACCTTTGGCAATACGACGATATTCATCATACTTCTCTCCTTCAGATAAAGCACTATGTAAAACAGCAATTGTACCACCAAAACGATTTTTAAAACGATTTATAATTTGAGTAGTTAAAGAAATTTCCGGCACCAACACAATACAGCTTTTACCCTTTTTTATGGTATCTTCTATTAAACGAATATATACTTCTGTCTTACCAGAGCCTGTTACACCATGAAGTAAAAAAACAGAATGAGAATCCGTAAGAATATCATGAACAGCTTTATTTTGAAGTTCTGTTAGAGTAATGTTTGATGATCCTTCTTTTTGATAAGTTAAACGATATGTTTCTACTTTTTCTTTTTTCAAAATGCCTTTTTTCACTAAAGTAGTCAAGCGACTAGTTGAAAATTGTTTTAAATCATCACTAGATAATGTTGTTTTATCTTTAAAACAAGCTACAATCTCCTTTTGAGAAGTGGTTAAAGAAAGGTTATTATCTGGAATATAATGATAGACTGTAATATACTTTTTAGTACCATGAGATCCTGCTTTTAAGGCCTTAGGCAACATGACTTGATAACAAGATATTAACGTGGCTAGTGTCTCTTTTTGAAGCCATTTACCAAGAGCAATTAATTCCTCATTTAAAATTACTTCATCATCTAATACTTCGTTAATTTCTCTTAAAGTCTCATGAAAGTCTGTTGTTTCTTTTATTTCTAATACAAATCCTTCAAGTGTGCGTTTAGCAAAAGGTACCCTTACTCGAACGCCAACTTTCACTTTACTAGTTAATTCTTCTGGCACTTGATAATCAAAAATACGGTCTACATTTTTATTCATCAATTCGACTAAAACTCCAACAATCAAAATAAAACCTCCCCTCTTCTTAAGAGCGAAAAATAAGGATATAGAATCCTTATTTAAAATAATCTCAACACGTCATTAAAGGTTACATAAATCATGAGTAACATCAGCAAAAATAGACCAACTGTTTGAATTTTTGCTTCTGTTTCTGGATTGACTGGACTACCCTTAATTTTTTCAATAATAACAAATAATATATGACCTCCATCAAAGCCAGGAAAAGGAATTAAGTTTAAGAAACCAACATTAATTGATAAGAATGCAAATAAATATAAGATATTAGCTACACCACCTGCTGCTTGTTCTCCAACTATTTGATAAATACCAACTGGGCCACTTAATTGACTAACACTCAAATTACCAGTAAATAAATTAACAATTGTAATTACCATTTGTTTTAAAAGTGATCCTGTCTTAGTAATCATATAATTGATAGATGCTAGAAAACCGCGTTCAGTCTCTCCCTGCATTCCAATACCATAATAATAACTTACTTGATCATCTTCCGTTACTTTTTTCTCTGGCATAACTTCATATGTTTCTTTACTACCATCTTCTTTTTCAACTTCAAATACAGTTGCTTCTTTATGCTTATCTAAAGTAATATAGATTGAAATATCATCCGTTGTATGAATAGCATGATTATTAATAGAAAGAATCTTATCCCCTTCTTCTAACCCAGCTGCTGAGGCAGGACTATCTTCTGCTACACTAGATAATACTGGTGCCATATTAGGAGCACCAAAAATTAAAGCGATAAAAAATAACATTAACATGGCTGAAATAAAGTTAAATCCAGCACCAAAGAACATAACTAAAAACTTTTGCCAAGGTTTCTTTCCCTGAAGAGTACGTTCTTTTGGAATAGTAGTATCTTCCCCTTCTTCACCAGCTAACTGACAGAATCCACCAATAGGGATTGCACGTAAAGAATATAGCGTTTCTTTTCCTTGTTTACTAATTAATTTGGGTCCCATACCAAGAGCAAATTCATGAACATAAATTCCTGTTAATTTAGCGAATAAAAAATGGCCGCCTTCATGAATAAAAATAATTACTCCTAAAAGAATAATAAATAACAGCAAAGTAACCATATAGTTGTCCTCCCCTATTAAATGAAATTAAATAATACCAAATACTAATACAAATGCTAATACTACAAAAATCAAACTATCAAAGCGATCTAGAATACCACCATGTCCTGGAATAATATTAGAATAATCTTTCGTTTTGAAAGTTCTCTTAATACTTGAAAAAACTAAATCTCCCATTTGACCAACCACTGATAAAAAGGCCGTTACAAAAATTACTAAGACTAAAGAAACATGTGGATCAATTACTGTTGTATAAAAGGTAGTAGCTACAAAGGTTCCCATTAATAAACCTCCAACAAATCCTTCCCAAGTTTTATTAGGACTAATCTTGGGCGATAATTTATGTTTACCAATATATTTTCCTGTTAAAAAAGCAAAAATATCAGTTATTGTAGTAATTAATATTAAATAAATTAAATAATTTAAACTATAATTACGAATTAAAAGAAGTAAATTAAAGGAAATAGTTAAAAACAAAAGCGCTGCAATCAAATATAGTGCATCATTAATATTATACACATCTTCTTTTTTATTCATGAACAAAATTGGAAATAAGAAAGCAAATATTAATAAAGCAATCAAATGATAATCCATATTATAGCTAAAAATATCTTGCTTATAATTCATTAATAAAAAGATTATTATTAAAACATAGGCAAAAAGTTTTACTATAAAAGGAAAATTCTTTTTCTTTTGTCTAATATGAATCAATTCATACATAGCACCAAGTGCTAAAACAGTGGCTGCAATGGCAAATGTCATACCACCTAATAATAAAATAGGAATAAATATTAAAATAATTAAAATAGCTCCTAAAATACGTGTTTTCATCTTAAGTCACTCTCCATATTAAGTATAATATAATTTTAGGCTTAAGACAATAAGAACTTTTTACATATCAAAACAAATAGATTTTATTCTACTCAATCGTTACCCCAAAGGTTTCCTACTCCATAAATAAAGAGTACATCTTTATGTCTTTTTATTTCTTTGGCTTTTATCATATTCATTCTTATTTTTTAATTTCTGAGTATTTCTGTTCTATTTTATAGGAAAAACATAAAGTTCTACTCTATACTCATTTAGTATCTACTTTATATTAACTAATATTACTTATAACTTATTAACTCATTTGAACTAATTTGCTTACTTCTTTTTGACTTAAACCAGTATATTTTGTTACTTTACTGATGTCTTCACCACTTCTTAACATATTTCTTGCTATTTCTAATTGGTTTTCTTTCTTTCCAGCTTGCATTCCTTCTCTTCTTCCTTCATAGCGGGCAGAATTCATCTCTTTCTTATGCACAATCTCTGCATCATAATATGCATTATACTTATCATCTATCCCTAGTCTTTTTAATTCCTCATACATTTTCTTTCCCTCCTTACTTTCTCCTATTATTTCTTCTAATTCCTCATAACTTTTCGCTGTAAACATTGATAAATACATCTCTTTCTTATTACTCCCATTATATCGTATTCCCTTATAATTTAAAAGATGTATTTCATATTTTTTTATTCCTTCTATTACTAAATTATATTCCTTATTTTGTAATTCATAATCTATTACTCCTGCATAACTACTTCTACTATTATTAAAGTTTATTTGGGTAACATACTTCCTCTTATACTGATCACTTTCTAAATATCCACTTCCCGCTAAACGATATAAATAGGTTTCATTCTTGATATTAATATAGGGATATACATATTGATTCATCTCAATTGATATCAAATGATTTCCTTTCTCTAACAAGATATCTAGTCTATAATCTTTTATTCTATTACCACTATTTAATTCATTATCTAATAATTTATAACCTCTTATATCAATT
>CAJFVY010000011.1 GCA_904420615.1 uncultured Bacilli bacterium
AACTTAAAAAAAGAAATGTTTCCATTTCCAAAACAAAAAAAGAAAAAAGACTGAAACAAAATTATTTTATTTCGTTACAGCCCCTTCCTTTTTAATGCTAAACGTTTCTGCTTTTTTTGTTTCTGTTGTTGCTGTTTCATTTTTTCCTGTTCTTCTTCTTGTAATTCAATTTTTCTCGTTTCATATAAAAGAGGTTGGCACCATTTAGGACAGTCTTCTATTTTTACAAATATTCTATTAAAAATCTCATCTTCTTCTCCCTTAATGGTTTCTATTACAGTACTGGAATTACAAATACACTCATATTTATCTTTAAAACTAAGTGAAGATAATTGAAAATCATGTATAAACATATTTGTACTAAATGTATCGAAAAATTTAACTCCGTATGAACTGATATCAACATGGAAATTTGAGTTAATAGTAGGTAAGTTATAACAATAGTCATTTTTAAAGCCAGAAAATTTTATAATTTCATCATAAAGTTCAGATAATGTAGAACATAGCAAGGGAAATATTTCTTCACTAAAGCATGATTCTGATTTTGTCATATATAAATCATTATTTGTTTTTGTAAATCTTATAGCTGGATAATGACCTATACCATATTCTTTAAACCCAATTTTTAACTCATTTGTTTTAAAATCAAAATCATATATTATAATCCGTGAATTCTGGTTTTTAGAATGAATACTATCATTTAGTCTATCTGTATACAGATTGATTACTTATAGTGAATTTCTTTCATTAATTTTGCTATATCATAAATAGAAATACAATCACTATCATGATTTTTTTCTGCTACTAAAATCTTTTTCACTTCTTCTAATATAAGTTGAGCGGAAGATAATTTGTTATAAGTAAGAACGTTTCTATCTTCCCATTCTTTTGTAGAGATTTCATTATTAGTATAAAAATAAACTTTCTTATCTTGTCTAGAATATTGAACAGTATTAAATGTAACATTAGGATTAGCTTCAAGGATAGTTTTTAAACATTTCTCTAAGGAAAACTCTTCTATATTAGAAATACTAGTTATTTTAAGATTTTTTCCTAAATCTTTTAATGATAAGACAGTATCTTGGTATATAATATTTTGAATAGTAATTCGTGGTGGTATCATAATGTTTCTCCTTCTAATTAGATAGTACTGCCATTATATCATATATTTTAAGATTTAATGGTGAAAAAGGCGAAATAATGCTATAATTTTATTACTCAATATTGATGATTGAAAAAGGATAAATAACACTTTATAAAAGATTGATAGGAGATGTATTGAATGAAAAAATATAGTGAAGCCAGTGTTTTAATTGCTATCAATGCTTTAAAGAATATCATTACAATCTTTTTGGGTCCCTTTTTAACAGCTTATTTTATCAAAGTATCAACCGAAACCTTAATTGATTTATCATTATATAATATTATGAGTTACTTGGTATTAGCTACTGTGGGTTTTATAATTGGTTATATTATAAGAAATAAATTTCAATTAGGTATGTTTAGAGTAGGAATTATCTCTAACTTTATTTATATTTTAGTAATTATTATTCTAAAAGAACAAATATTAAATTATTTACCATTAATTTCTTTCTTATATGGTTTTTCTGCCATTGCTTATCATTATCCTTACAATCTATTTATAACAACTAAAATTAAAAACTATGAAAGAACAGAATATGAATTTACAAGAAAAACGGTATCTACTTTAGTATCTATTATTACTCCTTTTGTGCTAGGTAGTATTATTACAACTACTAATTTTGAATTAACGGCTATTATTATTTTGTTTATTTCATTATTACAAATTATTCTATCATTTGTTATTAAGCCGATAGAAGATAAAAACTATCAATTTACTCCTATTAAGTCATTAAAAAAATTTATAAATAACAAAGAAATTGTAAATATGCTTAGAGTTGATTATTTTAAAGGAATGAGTGTTTCAGAAGGGGCATTAGAAGTTATTTTAACTATTTTGATTTTTAATGCATTTAAAACAGATCTTAATTTAGGTTTATTATCTTCACTTTCTTCTATTCTAATCATTATCGTTCAATATTTATATACGAAAAAGTTTAAGCATAAAAATGATAAAACAATCATAGCTATTTGTTCTATTATTCCTATTTTAAGTTTATTTTTATTAAATACTTATACAAACGATATTACTCTTATCCTATATTATTTCTGTTATACTACTTCAGTAAATTTATTAGCTTTATTGATGACTATCAGGTTATTTAATATTTCTAATAGTAAAGCTATTAAGGATGGTAATTTAATGGAATTTTGGTCAATTAGGGAAGTAGTTTTAAATTTAGGAAGAATTACTGGTTATAGCCTACTACTAATTGTGGGTCTTTTAAATCAATTTGATTATTTACATTATCTTATGATTATTTTGACTCTTTCTATTGCAGCGATGGGTTATTTTTTAAGTAAAGTAGGGAAGTATGAAGATATTGAATGAAAGTATTAGTTAATCTGTAATTGGTATTTGATTAATAATAGTTTGATGTTCTTCGCTTCCTAAATAAGAACGATCTAAAAGATTATTTTTTAAATAAGTATATTTAAATTCTAGAATTTTTTTTACAGATTCTTCAATTCTTTCTTCACTAACATTATTTTTTATAATTTCAATAGCACTATTAGCATCTTTTGGCATTAATAATAAATCAACACCTGCATCAATAGCCTTCGTGTAAATTTCTTCTTCAGAATAATAGTTAGTTAAAGCTTTCATATTAAGAGCATCCGTAATGACAAGCCCTTGATAGTTCATATCTTCTTTTAAGATATCTGTAATTATTTTTTTAGATAAACTAGCAGGAGTTTCATCTTTTGTTATTTCTGGTAGGGCAATATGGCCAACCATGATGATTTTAGCATTATTTTTAATTGCCTCTTCAAAAGGAATGAGTTCTTCTTGTAATAAGTCTTGATAGGACTTGTCAAGTATAGGTAAATCTATATGTGAATCAGTAGTAATATCTCCATGGCCTGGAAAATGTTTGTAGGTTGCAATTACTTCATTATCTTCTAATCCTTTTGCTAAAGAAAGAGCCATTTTCGAAACAAGATCAGGGGAAGTGCCAAAACTTCTTTTGCCAATAACTGTATTATTTTCGTTAGAATAAATATCTAAAACAGGGGCAAAACCAACATTTACACCTAAAGTGCGCATTTCTTCTGCCATTACTTTTCCTACTTGATAAGCTAAATCTTTATCATTTGTTTTCCCAAGATCATACATATAAGGAATATTAGTAGCTTGTATATCTGTTAAACTCTGTAATCTTTGAACAGAGCCACCTTCTTGATCTGTTGCAATAATAGGAGGAATTTCACTATACTTTTTTAAATCAGCTATATATTCTTTGGTTTGATCAAATGTAGTAATATTATCTTTCATAATAATAAAACCACCAGGTTTGATTTTCGATAAAGTCTCTTTTAAAGTTTCATCAACACTAGTATTTGCATTCGTAAGAATTAACATTTGTGCAATTTTCTCTTCTAAACTCATTTGTTCCATAAGAGATTCTACTTGTTCTTCAATTTTCTTTTGATTAGAATCGGTTTCATCTTGAATAGTATTCTCAGCCTTGTTATTGCTAGTATAAACTAAGAATGTTATGAGAAAAAGAATTAAAAGTAGTAAAATGAATGGTAAAATTAATTTATTTTTTCTTTTCATATAAGTTTTCCCTTACTTTCTAAAAAGGTACTTCTTGTTTTAAAGCTAAATGACGCTTAATTCTAAAGTGAATAACATAACTAATAATACCAATGATAGCTATTATAATGGCAAGAATAAAACTATAATAGTATGTGTCTTCTAATAAATTCTTAATCATTAAACTGATACTTGTATTAGTTGAGTTAAGAGTTAAATTAATAAAGCCAAGGAAAAGCATGATTTCAATAGAAATCATAATGAATATGATACCTAAATAATTTATGAAATCTTTTTCTTTAAAGCGTAATAAAATAATAGTTGCTATTTCTATAAAAATAACCACTAGTAGTATGATTTTTGTTGTAGAACTCTGACAAAAACTAACATATTCCGCAAGAATTTGTTCTAATTCTCCATCTGTTGTAGCAAATTTAATCATATTATTAGTAAGACTAGTAGATAGAGCATTCGTTAAAATAGTTTTTTCTTCACTATTAATCTTAATAATATTTTTATCACTTAAATTATTAATAAATTGTGTTGTTAAATCCGTAATTTTATTTGTTTCAATAGGAGTATTATATAATTTATTATTAACTAATAATAACAAAATATTCTTTATATATTCTTGTCCAGTTTCTCCTTTTAATATACTAATAACTTGATTTGCATCTATTCCAATTAAGTCGACTTCTTGATAAAAGTTACCTAACAGATTAGAAGTATTGGTTTCTTTATAGATATAATAAGCTTCTATTTTAGAAATCATCTTTTCTAAATTCTTTTCTGTTGTTAAATAAGATGAAGTAAAGATTATGAAAGCAATGAATCCAGTAATAATAGTAATGATAGCAAGTAATATAGCTAAAAATTTACGCATATTGATTTTCCTTTCTTTTTTTCATTATAGCATTTAAATTTAATAAACTCTATGTTTCCTTCTATTTTATTGTTTGATTTACATCTTTCATTATAAGTGTTATAGTAATAATAGGAGATAAAGCTATGAGTAATAATATTAAAAAATATCAAGTAGATCTTAAATCTGGACTTAGTGACGAAGAGGTGAATAGTCGTTATCAACAAGGCTTGGTAAATTTTAATCCTCTTTCTAAGACAAAAAGTACAAAACAAATTATTAGAGAGAATGTTGTCACACTTTTTAATATTATTAACATTATTTTGGCACTTGCTGTTATTTCAGTTGGCTCTTATAAGAATTTAACTTTTATTATCATTATTGTAATTAATACGGTGATTAGTACTGCACAAGAATTACATTCTAAACGAATTATTGATAAGTTATCCATTGTATCTCAAAGTAAAATTAAAGCAATAAGAAATGGTAAAACGTATGATTTAAATGCTGATGAGATTGTTCTTGATGATCTTTTAGAGTTTCATATTGGGGATCAAGTAGTAACGGATGCTGTTATTAGAGATGGTTTTGTAGAAGTAGATGAGTCATTTATTACGGGCGAAAGTGAGCATGTCTTAAAAGAAAAAGGAGATTCTATTTTATCAGGTAGTTTTATTGTAAGTGGTAATTGTAAAGCACAAGTAGAGCATATTGGTTATGATAATTATACATCTAAGATAGCTGCTGATACTAAATATATTAAGCCCATTTCTTCAGAAATTATGCAATCTTTAAATAAAATTGTAAGACTTGTATCTTTTATTATAGTACCACTTGGTATATTGCTTTTTTCAAGACAAATATTTTTAGATAATAATACTTATCAAAATGCTGTTGTGAATACAGTAGCGGCTTTAATTGGTATGATACCTGAAGGATTAGTGTTATTAACAAGTACTGTTTTAGCGGTTGGTGTTATCAAGTTATCAAGAAAAAAAGTATTAGTACAAGATTTATATTGTATTGAAACTTTAGCAAGAGTAGATGTTATGTGTTTAGATAAGACAGGGACGCTTACAGAAGGAAAAATGGAAGTAAAAGATTTAATTAGTGTTAGTGATAAAAGTAAGAGTGAACTTGGAAATATTATTGGTATGATAGTAGGGGCGTTAGATGATAATAATGCTACTTCTAATGCGTTAAAAGAGGTTTATTATCGAAAAGAAACTTCTGATATTTTGAGTAAGATTCCTTTTTCATCAGAAAGAAAATACTCTGGTATTACACTTACTAATAAGGAAACTTATTTAATAGGAGCACCAGAAATCATTCTAAATAATCATGGAGAAGAGTATAAAGAGCAGATTACGGGATGGGCGTCTTTTTACCGGGTGATAGCATTAGTGAAAGTGGATGACTATGCTTCTCATAAAAATAATTTTAAATCTAAGGTTTTAGGTTTTGTTTTATTACAAGATAAAATAAGAAAAGAAGCTCCCGATACATTAGCATATTTTAAAAAACAGGGTGTAAAAATAAAAATTATTTCTGGAGATAATATTATAACAATACAAAATATAGCCAAAAGAGCAGGAGTAGGAGAACATTTAAAAACTATTGATTTATCTACGGTTGATAATGAAGAGGAGATTAAAAAAGCTGTTTTTAAATATGATATTTTTGGAAGAGTGAGACCAGAACAAAAATTTCTTTTAATTCAAGCTTTAAAAGAAAAAGGACATACTGTTGCTATGGTTGGAGATGGAGTTAATGATTGCCTAGCTTTGAAAGAAGCAGATTGTTCTATTGCTATGGCTAGTGGAAGTGCTGCTACTAGGAGCGTATCACAATTAGTATTACTTGATTCTAATTTTGCTTCTATGCCAAGCGTTGTAGATGAAGGAAGACAAAGTATCAATAATTTAGAGCGATCAGCATCTTTATTTTTAGTAAAAACTATTTATTCATTTATTCTTTCATTCCTTTTCTTATTTATTGAAATGTCTTATCCTTTTATTCCTATTCAATTAACTTTAGCTAGTGTTGTAACAATTGGTATACCATCCTTTATATTAGCATTAGAACCTAATCATGATCGTGTTAAAGGTAACTTTTTAAAAAATGTATTAAAAAAGGCAACTCCACCAGCTTTAACTATTGTCTTAAATATTATGATTATTACTATTATTGGTTCTATTTTTCATCTTGATTATAATACAATATCTACTCTTTGTTTAACATTAACAGCTTATACTTCCTTTATATTACTATATAAAATTTGTCAACCATTTAATATTATTCGACTTGTCTTATTTTTAACAATGTTTGTATTATTTATTTTTGCTTTATTTAAATTGCCAGAATTATTTTCAATCTCTAGCTTTACTACTTCTATGGTTTTAATCATTTTATGTTTAACTTTTTTATCTCATCAATTATATACTATTTTCGAATATTTAATAGATCTTATTATAAAAAAGCTTTTTAAACAAAAATCCTTGCTATGAATAATGCAAGGATTTTATAAATATTAAAGCAAAATAAAACCCTTATAAAGGGATTAATTCATAATGGCGGAGACAGAGGGATTTGAACCCTCGCAGCAGTTGCCCGCTCTACACCCTTAGCAGGGGCGCCTCTTCAGCCTCTTGAGTATGTCTCCATGACGCTTTGCAGTTATAATAATATCGTAATTTGAAGTACTTGTCAATATATCAAGAATAAAAAAACTCTCTATAAGAGAGTAAACTACATATTGGTGACCAGTATGGAATTCGAATCCATGAATGCTGCCGTGAAAGGGCAGTGTGTTAAGCCACTTCACCAACTGGCCAAAAAAAATGGCGCCTCAACTAGGACTTGAACCTAG
>CAJFVY010000012.1 GCA_904420615.1 uncultured Bacilli bacterium
GACTAGGAATAGATGATAAATATAATGCATATTATGATGCAGAGATTGTCCATAAGAAAGAGATGAACTCTGCTCGTTATGAAGGTAAACGAGAAGGAAGTCGGAATAGAGAAGTAGAAATAGCAAGAAATATGCTAAGAAGTGGTGAAGACATCAGTAAAGTAACAAAATATACTGGGTTAAGTAGAAAAGAAATAAATAAATTAATAGTTTAAAACTAATATTGAATTTTTTTAGGAATAGAAAGAATCTATTCTTTTCTTTTTCAACAAAATCCTATTAGAAAGAATGAATTCATGTTATAATGTTAACGGTGGAAGTTATGATTAATATTAAGGAAAAATTAAAATTAGTACCTACTTTACCTGGTAGTTATCAGATGAAAGATAAAGATGGTCATATTATATATGTAGGAAAAGCAAAAAATTTAAGAAATAGATTAAAAAGTTATTTTACTAAAAATGTTAGTGGCAAGACGGCTATGCTAGTTTCTAATATTGCTGATTTTGATTATATTGTTACTAGTAGTGAATTAGAATCTCTAATTTTAGAAATAACTTTAATAAAAAAATATACTCCCAAATATAATATTTTACTTAAAGATGATAAAAGTTATCCTTATATCGAAATAACTTCTGAAAAGTATCCAAGGTTACGAGTAGTAAGAAGTATTTCAAGAAAAAAGAATACTAGTAAATTATATGGACCTTATCCTAACGTATCCGCAGCTCGTAAGACAGTAGATATGTTAAACCGTTTATATCCACTTAGAAAATGTGAACATTTACCTAAAAAAGAATGTTTATATTATCATATTCATGAATGCTTAGGTTACTGTATAAAAGAAGTAGATAGTACTACTATTAAAAATATGACTGATGAAATTGCTAGTTTCTTAAAGGGAAACAGTAAAGTTATTAAAGAAAAAATAGAAGAAGAAATGTTTAAAGCTAGTAATGCGATGAATTATGAAAGAGCACTAGAATTAAAAAATATGTTAAAAGATATTGATATCACTTTAACAAAACAAAAAATTGATTTACATCATAATTATGTTTTAGATGTGGTCTCTTACACTAAAGAAGAGAATTATTTATCGATTACGATCTTTTTTATTAGAGAAGGATTATTATTTGGTAAACATAATGAAATTTTACTTACGATGGATAATGAACAAGATGATTTATTACAATATTTGATTAATTTTTATGAGAAGAATATGCATCCGAAAGAATTATTAGTTCCTAATGAATTAGATGTTTCTTTACTAGAAGATTATCTTAAGATTAAAATAGCGAAACCAATGCGTGGTGACTTGAAAAAATTAGTAGATTTAGCCAAAGAAAATTCAGAAATTGCTCTTCATGAAAAACTTGAAAAGTTAAAACAAGATTATAATGCAAAACAAGAAGCTTTAGAAGAATTAGCAAGATTATTACATAAAGATACAGTTTCTAGGATGGAGTGCTTTGATAATTCTCATCTATTTGGTTCATTCTATGTTGGAGGTATGGTTGTTTTCAAAGATTTTGAGCCATTAAAATCAGAATATCGTAAATTTAAAATTTCAACAGATGTCAAAGATGATTTGAGTGCGATGAAGGAAGTTTTATATCGTCGCTATTATCGAGCTATTATGGAAAATCAAGTATTACCAGATTTGTTATTGATGGATGGTGGTGAGTTACAAGTAAGTGTAGCTAAAGAAATACTTGATAGTTTGAAGTTAAATATTCCTATTATTGGTCTTAAAAAAGATAACAAGCATCGTACTAGTGTTGTAATTGATCAAGATTTTAATCCTTTAGATATTAAAGCAGATAGTAATTTATTTTTATATTTAACAAGAATCCAAGATGAAGTACATCGTTATGCCATTACTTATCATCGTAATTTAAAACAAAAAGGTGCCTTAGCATCTTATCTTGATATGATAGAAGGAATTGGTAGTGTAAGAAGAAAAGAATTACTAAAACGCTTTAGTTCATTAAAAAAGATGAAGGAAGCTAGTATAGAGGAGTTAAAAGAAGTAGTAAGTGAAGATGTAGCTAAAAGATTATATCAAGCTTTGCATGAAAGAAAGGAAGAAAATAATGAAAAAGAATAAAGGGTTTACTTTAATTGAATTATTAGCAGTTATCGTTATTTTAGGTATTTTAATGACTTTAGCAGTTGTTTCATATTCTAGTTATTTAAGATCGACAAGACAAAGTACTTATGAAAATTTTGAAGGAAATTTAAAGACAGCAGCTGAAAATTATTTAATTGTAAATTTAGATAAAGTACCTGTTGAAGGTGGTAGTATCAAGATTACAGCAACAGAATTAATTAATGATCACTATCTAGATGATTTAGAAGATCCTGTAAATGAAGCAAAAACTTGTAATGCAAATAGTTATGTAAGAGTTGTAAGAAATACAGTAGGTGAGGATCATTTAAATTATGATTTAGACTATGAAGTATGTCTTAAATGTTCTGATTATGAGAGCGATACTTGTAATTAAAAAAGATTGGATGTGGTAAAATGAGTAATATTAAAGTAATGGATGAGAATTTAGCAAATAAGATCGCAGCTGGTGAGGTAGTAGAACGTTGCTTTAATGTCGTAAAAGAATTAGTAGAAAATAGTATTGATGCTTCTAGTAAAACAATAGAGGTGAATTTGTTAGATTCTGGTGTTAAGGAAGTAGCAGTATTAGATGATGGAATAGGAATGGATAGAGAAGATGCCAAACTAGCTTTTCAACGACATGCCACTAGTAAACTTAAAACATTAGATGATTTATTTCATTTGGATTCTTTAGGGTTTCGTGGGGAAGCTCTACCATCCATTGCTGCTGTTTCTTTAGTGGAATTAAAAACGAGTAAGAATGGAGTAGGAACTTACTTACGCATTAATGGGGGAGTAATAGAAGAAGTATCCTCCTGTGACTTAGAACAAGGTACTACGATTAGAGTTCAAAAACTATTTTATAATACACCCGTGAGATTAAAGTATTTAAAAAATTTATATGCTGAACTAGCAGTCATTACAGATTATATGAATAAAATGGCTTTATCTTATCCAAATATTCAATTTAAACTAACGAATAATGACAAAGAATTACTACATACCCAAGGAGATGGGAACTTGTTAAAAGTAATATATGCCATCTATGGAGTAGATGTAGCTAAAAAAATGATTGCTTTAAATGATCAGGATGACGATTATGTAATTAGTGGTTATATATCTTATCCTGAAATGGCAAGATCTTCAAGAAATGTCATTACTACTTTGGTTAATGGTCGTGTCATAAAAAATAATGAATTGAACCGGGTAATCCTTGATGCCTATCACACCTATATACCAAAAGATCGTAACCCTATTGTGGTATTAAATATTGATGTTGATCCTATTTTAATTGATATTAATATTCATCCACAAAAAATGGATATCAAGTTTTCTAAATTTGAAGAATTAAAAGAGTTAATCTATCAAGCTATAAGTAAAGAATTAAAAAAAGCATTATTGATACCTCATGCGAGTGTAAGAGATATGAGAACTTATTATGAGATTGAAGATTCCCTCCCTGATGTTTCTTTTTCGAGTAGTTCACCAAAAGAGGATGTCATAACTACAACAGAACCCATTACGGAAATTCAGTTTAATTTTGAAGAAACAACTCAAAATGATATAGGAGAGGAAAAGGAAGAGGAAACTAGAATAAAAGAGATGTTTCCTATTGGTATTGTTCATAAGACTTATATCATTGCTGAAAATGATGATGGAATGTATTTGATTGATCAACATGCTGCAGCGGAACGTTATAATTATGAAAAGTGGTTAGAAAAACTAAGAGAAGATCACCATGAACAAACAGACCTATTAGTACCTTTGAGATTAGAATATCCTAAAGATGATTATATTAAGATTCTTGAAAGAAAAGATATTTTAAAAGATATTGGAATAGATATTGAAGAATTTGGAGAACATAGTTTTATTGTAAGAAGTCATCCTACTTGGTTTAAAGAAGGATATGAAAAAGATGCAATTCAAAAGATTATAGAAATTGTATTAGAAAAAGGCGAATTTCAAAAAGAAAAATTTTTGGATAGAACTGCTGCTACTTTGGCCTGTCGGATGAGTATTAAAGCAAATGATTATATATCATTAGAAGAAGCTAAAAAAGTTTTAGATGACTTAAGAACTTGTGAGAATCCTTTTACTTGTCCTCATGGTAGACCAACGATTATTGCGTATAGTAATTATGAACTTGAAAAAATGTTTAAAAGAGTCATGGATTAGGAGGTAAAAATGATATTAGCAATTGTGGGGCCTACAGGGGTCGGGAAAACAAGTCTTTCTATTGCTTTAGCTAAACATTATCATGCTGTTATTATTAATTTTGATTCTATGCAAGTTTATGAACAGTTAGATATTGGTACAGCTAAAGTAACACAAGAAGAACAAGAGGGAATCCCTCATTACTTATTATCCTTTGTACCTCTTGATCGGAATTATACAGTATATGATTACCAACAAGATGCAAGAAAATTAATAGATAAGTTTCTAGAAGAAAAAAAGAATATTATATTAGTGGGAGGAACAGGACTTTA
>CAJFVY010000013.1 GCA_904420615.1 uncultured Bacilli bacterium
ATGATTAAATGCAACTATTTTCATTTTTTAGGTTGCATTTACTTTTTCAGTTCAGAAAGATATAGAAAGTAGGTCTCATTTATTTCTATATCTTTTTAATTTGTAACATTTTTGTTATAATCATAAGAAGAGGTGAATCTATGTTTAAAAATAAATATTTTTATTTTATTGCTGCTATTCTTACAGCAATGGCTTTTTCTCTAGATTTAGAAGCAATTTATCATAATCCATCTAGTGGGTTAGAAGTCTTTAAAACCGACTTCTTAGTAATATCAATGTTAACGATTGGCTTATACTTTTTTTATAATTATGCTAAAAATAAAAAATTAACATTGATGAAAAAAGTATTAGCTGTTATTTTTTCTATTTGTTTAATTGTAGGTAATAGTTATGAACAGATAGGTTCTTGGGATCTTATCTTTGGAAATATTGGTATGTTTTTATTAAGTATCTTTGAAGCTATTTGTTATTCTTACTTTTTTATGCAAGTATTCTTATTACTTGATCAATTACTAGTAAAACCAATAAGAACAAAAGAAGCAAAAAAACACTCTTTTAAAAATAATAAATATATAAGAAAAGCTATAGACTTATTTAAAGCACATCCTTTTATTTTTAGCTTTATTGTGATTGTTTGTTGTTGGTTAATCTATATTATTGCATTTTACCCACTAGTATTATCTAAAGATCCTAGTTTTCAGATTAAACAATTTTTTAATGTTCCAACCAAATATATAGGATATGTAATACAACTTGATCCAAGTGTTAACTTAACAGCTCATCATCCAGTATTGCATACTCTTATGTTAGGAGGTTGTATTAAATTAGGAAGATTCTTTGGAAGTGATAATTTTGGTTTATTTATATATGCTATGATTCAAATTGCTGTTTTTGCTGCTAGTCTAGCTACTACTATTACTTATTTATATAAAAGAACAAATAAACTAAAATTAGTATTCATTTTATTATTAATATATGGATTAGTTCCTATGTTTCCATTTTATGCTATGGCAGCAGTTAAAGATACGATTTACACTTCATTAATTATCTTCTATATTGTTTTCTTACTTTATTTTTTAGATCAAGGAAGAAATTATAAAATAAATCTTAAGAAGTCTTTATTATTATTACTTTTAATTGTTTTGATAGCACAATTTCGTAATAATGGAATCTATGTTATTGTTTTATCGTTACCATTCTTTATTATCTACTTAAGAAAAGCTAGATTAAAATTAATTCTTGTATTAGCAATTTTTCTTGCTGTAGATACAACCTATAACGAAGTATTATTACCATACTTTAATATTCCGGCTGGTAGTATTAGAGAAAGTTTATCTGTTCCATTTCAGCAAACAGCACGATATGTAAAAGAACATGGTGATGATGTAACCAGTGAAGAAAAAAAAGCTATTGATACAGTATTAACATATGATACTTTAGTAGAACGTTATAATCCTACTTTAGCAGATGCTGTTAAAAATGAATATAATAAATATACAACTGATGAAGAATTGAAGGAATATTTTAAGACATGGTTTCATCAATTCTTAAGACACCCCGATACTTATATTGAAGCAACACTTAATAATACCTATGGTTATTTCTATCCGAATACTGCCAATTGGTATTTATATTGTGGTGCCAATTATAATAAATTAATTACAGAAGACAATCTAGTTGATTATCATTATAATGGATTAAGTGGCTTAAGAAATGTTTTATCTGGTTATGGTCTTGCCTTTCCTTATATTCCAATTATAGGTTTGTTATCTAATATTGGTTTTAATAGTTGGTTATTATTAGCTTGTGTCGTTTATTTATTTAAATCTAATAAACGAAAGTATTGTTTAGCTTTGTTACCGTCTTTCGTTAGCCTGTTAGTTTGTTTTGTTAGTCCTGCGAACACATATTTTCGTTATGCTATGCCATACTTATTTGTGATGCCATTCTTACTATTATATACAATATTTTTATTACGAAAAGATAAGGAAAAAACAAGATAAGAAAGTTTTGCTGGTTTACAAAAAAACTGATTAATGATATTATTAATTTATAGAATCGAGGGTTGATAGTATGGATACTATAATTATGTTTTTTCGTGATACATTAAGTGGTCCTGTTTATATTGCTACAGTAATTGTGGCTGTTATTTTGATCTTTGCTTGTATTGGGTATTTAGCTGAAAAGAGTATTAATAATAAGAAAGAAGCAGAAAAGTATGCTACTGTTTCGGAAGAAAGTACTGCTGCAACCCCTATAGCAGATCCTGTTATTACACCATCTACTAATAATGTAGCAGCACCTTCAGAAGTAGTAACGCCACCACCTCTTTTTAATGCGCCTGTTAGTACAGCACCTATGGTTTCACCAACTGTAGTAGAACCTATTACTAACAAACCAGTTTCCGAAGTAGTATCACCACCATCAACTCCTACAACTGTTTCAATGAATAAAGAGCCAGACAATCAATCTGTAGTTTTGCCTAGCATTGAAAAATAGTTTAGAATTTGTTATACTAAAAAGACGTAAGGAGAAGATGATATGGTTATAACTTTTACAACCGTTATTACAATTATAAAAAAAATTATTGATGTTTCAATCGTTTGGTTAATATTTTATATAATTTTGAAGAATATTAGAAACAGTGTTAAATTAACTCTTTTATTTAAAGGAGTTGTATTTGTCATAGTAGTAAAATTAATCAGTGATTGGTGTGGATTTACTACTGTTGGATTAATATTGGAATATGTTATCATGTATGGACCTTTAGCTTTAATTGTCATATTTCAGCCAGAGATTCGCAATATATTGGAACAACTCGGCAGAAATCAATTGCTTGGAAGGCATAAAGTATTGACTGTAGATGAAAGAGAAAGGTTAGTATATGAAATAGTAAATGCTATGGATTATTTAAGAAAACAACGAATTGGAGCTTTAATTGTTATTGAGCGTGATATTAGCTTGGGTAATTATATAGATAAAGCTAAAAAAATATATGCTGATATATCAAGTGATTTATTGATTTCTATTTTCTTCCCTAATAATCCACTTCACGATGGTGGAGTGATTATTCAAGGTAATAGAATTACTTGTGCTGGAGCAGTATTCCCTACAAGTAGTAATTCGAAATTGAACAAACGCTTGGGAACAAGACATAGAGCAGCTTTAGGTATAGCGGAAGAGACAGATGCAATTAGCTTAGTTGTTTCAGAAGAGACAGGTAGATTATCAATAGCAGTTAAGGGTGAACTTTTCTATAATTTATCTTTAGATGATGTTAGAATGATGTTAATTGACGAATTAAGACCTAAGAGCGATTCAGATTATGAAGAAGATTTAGATGAGGAAGAGATATATGAAGAAAATAATTAGAGGTATAGGAAAAATATTTTCACATATTGGTTCATTCTTTGATAAGATACTCATTACTCCAATTACTAAATTGTTATTAAAAATATCAGATATTTATAAAAGAAATACGAAAAATATTGAACGCTTTATTGGTAAAAAACAGACATTGATTGTCATTAGCCTTCTTTTAGCGGTATGTGTATTTTTAATTGTCGATAGTGAGAGTAGTACTTTAATAGATCAATATGCTGAAGTTTTATATGATCAACCAGTCACAGCAACTTATAATGAAGAAGCTTATGTAGTGGAAGGGTTACCAGAAACTGTGGATATTACATTAGTGGGACAAAAAAGACATATCTTTTTAGCAAAGCAATCTCCTAATGATGGTGTTACAGTTGATTTGACTGGATTAAAGCCTGGACAACATAAAGTAACACTTAGATATACACAGAAAATTGGGTCTTTAGATTATAGATTGGATCCATCGACAGTAACTATTACTATTTACGATAAGGTAAGTGAAACTAAATCTTTAACTTATGATATATTACATCAAGATAATTTAGATAGTAGATTAAATATTTCTAATGTAGAACTTGATCGTAGTGAAGTAATTGTTAAGGGTGCTGAATATAAATTGGATGAAGTTGCTACCGTTAGAGCTCTAATTGATGTTGATGATTTCCCAACTCAAGAAGCTGGCGAACTTACTCTTGATAATGTAAGATTAGTGGCATATGATCAATCCGGTGAAATAGTAGATGTTGAAATTGTTCCAAAGACAGTAACTGCTAAAGTAACGATTACTTCGCCAAGTAAAGAAGTACCAATTGAAATTACGCCAACTGGTGATATGGCTTTCGGTAAAGCAATTCAATCTTTAAGTAGTAGTGTTAGCTCAGTAACAATTTATGGTAGTGAGGAAGCATTGCAAAATATTGATGCATTACCTGTTGAAATAGATGTTACTGGTCTTGAAGATAATAAGGATTATACGGTGACTTTGGAAAGACCTAACGGAGTTACAGCTATTAGTGTTAACACTATAACAGTTAATGTTGTGGTAGATGATTCAACGACAAGAGAGTTTGAAAATATTTCTATTGCGACAGAGAACTTGGATGATCAGTATCGAGTGCAAGCTGCAAGTGAAGCAGACAGTAGAGTAACTGTTGTAGTAACAGGAAGTAAATCGGTTCTAGATAGCATTGATTCATCTATTATTCGGGCTTACGTTGATTTGTCTGGTTTAGGTGAAGGAGATCATGAAGTAGATGTACATGTTACTGGTAGTGATGCTAGATTATCCTATAGCGCTAGGACAACAAAAGTAACTGTTAGAATCTCAAAAAAATAATTATTTTGAAACAATAAAAAGAACTTTATAAGTAAAGTTCTTTTTTGGGTTAAATTTCTTTTTTAAATTTAAAAAAAATTAAAAAAAGGGTTGTTTTTCTATATTTAATATGGTATTATTATTGTCAGTTGACTGCTTAGATGTGGGAGGTTGCTGATACGCCGGGTTACGTTGTTAACTGGTTATTGGGTTATTCACACGGAGCAAGTCTATACATGATATAGGCGAAGGGAGGATTTATTATGTCAACAGAAAAAGTTCGCATTAAGTTAAAAGCATATGATCACAGAGTTCTTGATAATGCTGTAACTAAAATTGTAGAAACAATTAAAAGAAATGGTGGAGAGATCTCAGGACCAGTTCCACTACCTACAGAAATTGAAAAATTTACAATTTTAAGAGCTGTTCATAAAGATAAGGATAGTCGTGAACAATTTGAAATGCGTACCCATAAAAGATTGATTGATGTCAAAAATCCAAATAAAGATATCATCAATGCACTTGCTAGACTTGATTTACCAAGTGGGGTTGATATTCAAATTAAAACTAAATAATAGGAGGAATTAAAAAATGAAAGGAATCTTAGGAAAAAAAGTCGGAATGACTCAAGTATTTACTACTGATGGTAAATTAATTCCAGTAACAGTAGTTATGGTTGAACCAAACGTAGTAACGCAAATCAAAACAAAAGAAAAAGATGGCTATGACGCTATTCAATTAGGTTTTGATACTATTAGTGAAAAAAGAAGTTCTAAACCTAAAATGGGTCATACAAGCAAAGCTAATACTACGCCTAAGCGCTTCTTAAGAGAAATTAGAGATGTAAATGTAAGTGAATATGAACTTGGACAAACAGTTGATGTTTCAATTTTTCAAGCGGGAGAAATAGTTGATGTTAGTGGTGTTAGTAAAGGTAAAGGTTTTCAAGGTGTTATTAAACGTCATAATCAATCACGTGGACCAATGGGACACGGATCACAATATCATCGTGGAGTAGGATCTCTTGGAACTATGCGTCCAATGCATGTTTTAAAGGGTAAAAAATTACCAGGACAAATGGGTAATGTAAATCGTACAGTACAAAACTTAGAGGTAGTAGCTGTAGATCCTAGTAATAATGTTATATTAATTAAAGGAAATGTTCCTGGACCTAAAAAGGGATTAGTTGTTATTAAGACAGCTGTTAAAAAGCCTAATAGTTCTAAACAAGCAGTAGAGTTGGTAAAGTATAAAGTAGAAGAACAAAATGAAACTTCTATGAAAGCAGAAACTGAAGAAGTACAAAGTACGCCAACAGAAGAACTAGATAAAGAGTAAAAACATCACTTTGTTTTATATGTGATGAAAGGAGGACAAGTATGGAAAAGGTAAAACTTTTAAATCTTAAAGGCGAAGAAGTAAAAGAATTAAAGTTAAATGAAGAAATATTTGGAATAACACCAAATGATAAAGTTTTATATGATGCTATTATTTTAGCTCAAGCATCACTAAGACAAGGTACACATGCTACTAAAAATAGATCACAAGTAAGTGGTGGTGGGCGTAAACCATGGAGACAAAAAGGTACAGGTAGAGCTCGTCAAGGATCTATTAGAGCTGTACAATGGGTAGGCGGTGGCCGTTATGGTACACCAGTGCCTCGCGATTATAGTAAAAAACAAAACAGAAAAGAAAGACGTTTAGCATTAAAGAGTGCATTGAGTCATAAATTTGCTGCAGGAGAAGTTATTGTAATGGAAGAACTTGCATTTTCTACTCCAAGAACAAAAGAAATGGTGGCATTATTAAAGACTCTTAATCTAACTGATAAGAAAGTGCTATTTGTAGTTGATAATTTTGATGAAAATATTATTTTAGCATCTCGTAACTTACAAAATGTGGCATTAATCTTATATGATGAAATTAATGTACTTGATTTAGTTAATGCTGATGTAGTTGTCTTTACAAATGAAGCACTAAATAAAATTGAGGAGGGGCTTAAATAATGGATACTAAATATTTAGAAATCATTAAGGCTCCAGTTATTACTGAAAAAAGTGGAGTTATCAATCAAAATGGTAAATATGTTTTCAAAGTAGATCATAGAGCTAGTAAAACAGAAATAAAGATGGCTATTGAGAAAATTTTTAATGTTCATGTAAAAGCAATTCAAACTATTACAGTTAAGCCAAAGAAAAAGCGTGTAGGACGCTATAGTGGATTTACTAATAGAGCAAAAAAAGCTATTGTAACATTAGCTGAAGGCGAAGAAATTAAGCTAGATTAATTAGTAAAAGGAGGAAAAAAGAATGGCTATTAAATCATATAAGCCTATTACACCAGGACAAAGAAAGAAAAGCACACTTGTTAATGAAGAAATAACGAAGAAAACTCCTGAAAAGAGTCTTGTAACAACATTAAAGAAACATTCTGGTCGTAATAATCAAGGAAAAATTACAGTACGTCATCAAGGTGGCGGTGTTAAAAGAAAATATCGTATAATTGACTTTAAAAGAGATAAAAAGGATATTATCGGTGTGGTAGCAGGCATCGAATATGATCCTAATAGAACAGCTAATATTGCACTAATCAATTATACTGATGGTGAGAAAAGATATATTATTGCTCCAAAAGGGTTAAAAGTTGGAGATAAAATTGTAGCATCAGAAAATGCTGATATTAAGGTAGGAAATGCCCTACCAATTATGAATATTCCAGTTGGTACAACAATTCATAATATTGAAATGCGTCCTGGTAAGGGAGGAGCACTAGCAAGAAGTGCAGGATCTTCAGCTCAAATTTTAGGACGTGAAGGTAAATATGTTATGATTCGTTTATCTAGTGGGGAACAAAGAAAAATATTAGGAACTTGTATGGCAACAGTTGGAGTAGTTGGTAATGAAGATTCGAGTCTTGTAAAATTAGGTAAAGCAGGACGTAAACGTCATATGGGAATTAGACCTACTGTTCGTGGTTCTGTTATGAACCCTAATGATCACCCACATGGTGGTGGTGAAGGTAGAGCACCAGTTGGACGTAAAGCTCCAGTTACACCTTGGGGTAAACCAGCACTTGGTTATAAAACACGTAATAATAAACGAACTGATAAATTTATTGTTCGTCGAAGAAATGGTAAATAGGAGGATTAAAACATGGCTAGAAGTTTAAAAAAAGGACCTTATGTCTTTGATAGACTATTAAAGAAGGTTCAACAATTAAATGAAACAGGTAAAAAAGAAGTAATCAAAACATGGTCTCGTCGTTCTACTATTTATCCTGATTTTATTGGTCATACTTTCGCTGTTCATAATGGTAAAGAATTTATTCCTGTTTATGTAACAGAAGATATGGTAGGACACAAATTAGGAGAGTTTGCATTAACTCGTAAATTTGGCGGACACGGATCAGATAAACAAAAATAGAAAGGACTAGGAGGAATTAAAAATGGAAGAAAGCAAAAAAGAAGTTCAAGCAATTGCTAAAATGCAACGGATTTCCCCTATTAAAGCCAGACTAGTCATCGATATGATTCGTGGCAAAAAGGTGGCAGATGCCCTTGCTATTTTAACAAATACTAATAGAAAAGCATCAACAATTATAAAAAAGACACTTGATTCAGCAATTGCAAATGCAGTTAATAATAACGGACTTGATGTAAATGATTTATATGTAAGTGAAGCACGTGTTGATGCAGGTCCAGTCATGAAGAGAATGATGTTTGATTCACGTGGACATGTTGGACGCAAAGATAAAAGAACCAGCCACATTGTTATAAAAGTGGCAGTTAAATAAGGAGGAAATCAGGATGGGACAAAAAGTTAGTCCAAATGGACTTAGACTTGGTATCAATAAAGACTGGGAAGCTAAATGGTATGCTTCAAAACATGATTTTGCTGATACATTAGCTCGTGACTTAAAGATTCGTAAATTTATTGAGCAAAAATTGAATCATGCTGGAATAGCTAAAGTTGATATTGAAAGAACAGCTAAAAAATGTGAAGTTACAATTCACACTTCAAAACCAGGTATTATCATTGGCCGTGGTGGTGAAGAGATTACGAAATTAAAAAAGGCAATGAGTAAGGCTGTTGGAGAAGATATCAATATATCAATTATAGATATCAAAAAAGCTGATATTAATGCACAATTAGTAGCAGACTCAATTGCTAATCAAATTAGTAATAGGGCATCATTCCGTATGGCTCAAAAACGTGCAATCAGAAATGCTATGAAGGCTGGAGCAAAGGGAATTAAAACTCAAGTATCTGGTCGTTTAGGTGGAGCTGATATGGCACGTAGTGAAGGTTATACAGAAGGAACGATCCCACTACATACTTTACGTGCTGATGTTGACTATGCTCAAAGCGAAGCAGATACAACATTCGGTAAAATAGGCGTTAAAGTATGGATCTACAAAGGAGAAATCTTGCCTAGTAAGAAAGCTAAAGGAGGTAATTAATATGTTAATACCAGCAAGAACAAAATATCGTCGTGTACATAGATTACCTTATGAAGGCAAATCAAGAGGTAATCGTAAATTACATTTTGGTGAATATGGTTTAATGGCAAAAGAAGGAGCATGGATCACAGCTAATCAAATTGAAGCAGCTCGTGTTGCTATGACTCGTTATATGAAACGTGGTGGAACAGTATGGATCAACATATTCCCACACATGCCACTTACTAAAAAGCCAATCGGAACTCGTCAAGGAAAAGGTAAAGGTAGTGTCGAAGAATGGGTTGCTGTTGTAAAAGAAGGAAAAATTATGTTTGAAATTTCTGGAGTAACAGAAGAAGTAGCTCGTGAAGCATTACGTCTTGCTAGTCATAAATTACCAATAACTTGTAAGTTTGTAAAAAAAGAAAATGGTGGTGAACAATAATGAAGGTAAAAGAAATTAGAGAACTATCAAATGATGAAATAAATCAAAAATTAAAAGAAACAAAAGAAGAATTATTTAATTTACGCTTTCAACAAGCAACTGGATCTTTAGAAAAACCTTCACGTATTAGAGAATTAAGACACACCGTTGCTAGGCTTAAAACCGTTTTAAAAGAACGTGAAAACGAGAAGGCTAGTTAGGAGGACAAGAATGGAAAACAAGAAAAAACATGAATTAGTTGGTAAAGTAGTTAGTGCAGCAAATAATAAGACTATCACAGTTCTTGTTGAAACTCATAAAATGCACCCACTTTATCATAAACGTGTAAAATCATCAAAAAAATATAGTGTACATGATGAAACAAATAAGGCAAAAGTTGGAGATGTTGTTCGTATCGCAGAAACCAAGCCAATTTCTAAAACAAAACATTTCTATTTAAAAGAAATCGTAAAAGAAGCAGTTATTTTATAACTCTATAAATGAAGGAGGATATAATTTATGGTACAACAAGAAAGTAGATTGAAAGTTGCTGACAATTCTGGAGCACGTGAACTTTTAGTAATTCGTGTTTTAGGTGGTAGTCATGTTAAAACTGGAAACATTGGAGATGTTGTAGTTGGAACAGTAAAGAATGCCATTCCTAATTCACCAATGCCAAAAGGAAAAGTAGTAAAAGCAGTAATTGTTCGATCAAAACAAGGACTTCGTCGTGAAGATGGCAGTTATATCAAATTTGATGATAATGCCTGTGTTATTATTCGTGATGATAAGAGCCCTGTTGGAACTCGTATTTTTGGCCCAGTAGCACGTGAACTTCGTGATAAAGATTATATGAAGATAGTAAGTCTAGCAAAAGAAGTACTATAAGGAGGAAAAAATGAAGTTAAAAGTAGGAGACAAAGTTGTAGTTATTTCTGGCTCAGATAAAGGAAAAACTGGGACTATTATTAAAACGTTAAGAGACGAAAACAAAGTAATTGTTGAAGGTGTACATATCGTTAAAAAACATCAAAAAGGAAATGGACAAGAATCTGGTGGAATAGTAGAACTTGAAGCACCAATTCATGCTTCCAATGTTATGATAGTAGATCCTAAGACAAAAAAGGGAACTAGAATTAAACATACAACAGATAAAAATAATAAAAAAGTAAGAGTAAGTACCAAGTCAAATGAAGTACTTGATAAGTAAAAGGAGGGGATCTAAGTGAGTAACCGATTGAAAGAAAAATATTTAAAGGAAGTAGTTCCAAGCTTAATGCAAAAATATCATTATAAATCAATAATGGAAGTTCCACGCCTTGAAAAAGTAGTTATTAATATGGGTGTTGGAGATGCAACTAGTAATTCAAAATTATTAGATGCTGCTGTTAATGACCTAGCTAAAATATCTGGTCAAAAGCCAATAGTTACCAAGGCTAAGAAATCAATTGCTGGATTTAAAGTTCGTCAAGGCCAAAGTATTGGTTGTAAAGTAACTTTAAGAAATGATAGAATGTACAATTTTGTTGATAAATTGATTTCTATATCACTTCCACAAGTAAGAGATTTTAGAGGAGTTAACCCAAAAGCATTTGATGGCCGTGGTAATTATACTTTAGGAATTAAAGAACAATTAATTTTCTCTGAGATTAATTATGATGAGATTGTAAAAGTTCGTGGTATGGATATTATTTTTGTTACAACTGCCAAAACGAATGAAGAAGCATATGATTTATTAGCAGGACTTGGAATTCCTTTTAAAAATTAATTGGAGGGTAAAAATGGCAAAAAAAAGTATGATTGTAAAACAAAGTCGTAAGCCAAAATACAAAGTGCGTGAGTATACTCGTTGTGCACGTTGTGGTAGACCCCATGCTGTTATGAGTAAGTTTGGAATCTGCCGTATTTGCTTCCGCGAATTGGCTTATAAAGGACAAATACCAGGTGTTAAAAAATCTAGCTGGTAGAAAAGGAGGATAATTATGGCTGTAGTTACAGATACAATAGCAGATATGCTAACTCGTATTCGCAATGCTAATCAAATGCGATACAAAGAAGTAGTAGTACCTGCTTCAAAAATAAAAATAGAAATTTCTCGAATTTTAAAAGCTGAAGGTTTTATAGCTGATTATAGAGTAGAAAAAAGTGAAGATGAAGCTCAAGGAAATATTATTTTAACTTTAAAATATGGTGAAAATAAAGAAAGAGTTATCACAGGCTTAAAAAGAATTTCAAAACCAGGACTTAGAGTATATGCTAAGAATAATGAAATACCTAAAGTATTAAATGGATTAGGTATTGCCATTATTTCTACATCTCGTGGTATTATGACAGATAAAGAAGCACGTAAAGAAAATATTGGTGGCGAAGTTTTGGCTTATGTTTGGTAATTAAGGAGGTGTCAAAATGAGCCGTATAGGATATCGTAAAATTGAAGTTCCTGAAGGAGTAACCGTTACATGTACTGATAATGTAGTAACAGTTACTGGCCCAAAAGGAAGCTTGAGTCAAAAAATGTTAGATGGCATTAATATGGAACAACATGAAAACACTATAACATTAAATAGGACTAATGAGGAATCTAAAGCAAGGCATGGTACAATGAATGCCCTTCTTCAAAATATGATTGTTGGAGTAACTGCTGGATACGAAAAAGGTCTAGAAATTGTTGGTGTTGGATATCGTTTCAATGTTAGTGGTAACAAATTAGTAGTAAACGCTGGTTATTCTCATCCAGTAGAAGTAATTATTCCAGCTGGAATTACGGTAGAGGCACAATCTAATACTGAAATTACTATTAAAGGTATAGATAAAGTTTTAGTTGGTGAATTTGCTGCAGAAGTAAGAAAAATACGTCGACCTGAACCATATAAAGGTAAAGGTATTCGTTATAAAGATGAACATATAAGACGTAAAGAAGGAAAGAAAGCTGCATAGGCAAGTAGGAAGGAGAAAAAGTATGATTAATAAAAAATCAAGAAATAGTATGCGGAAAATGAGACATGAACGTATTCGTAAAAATATGTTTGGAACAAGTACTATTCCTAGACTAAATGTATTCCGCTCTAACAGTCAAATTTATGCACAAATCATTGATGATGAAAGTGCAACTACATTAGTATCTGCTTCTTCACTTGATGATGATTTGAAACTAACGAATGGTTCTAATCAAGAAGCAGCAAGTAAAGTTGGAGCAAGTATTGCTAAAAAAGCAATTGCAAAAGGTATTAATAAAGTAGTATTTGATAGAGGTGGATATCTTTATCATGGTCGTGTGAAGGCATTAGCAGAAGCCGCACGTGAAAATGGATTAGAGTTCTAAGGAGGGTGTATATGCAAAAACAAAAAACCGATTCCAAAGAAAAAATGTTTGAAGAAGTAGTTGCTGAAGTAAAAAGTGTTGTTAAAGTAACAAAAGGTGGTAGGCAACGTCGTTTTTCAGCAGTAGTAGTTATTGGAGATCGTAAAGGAAAAGTTGGCTTAGGAACTGGTAAAGCTGCTGAAGTACCAGATGCTATTAAAAAAGCTATTCAAGATGCCAACAAGAATATTATCAATATTTCACTAATTGATGGTAGAACCATTGCTCATGAAATTATTGGTAAAAGTGGAGCTGCACGTGTTATGTTAAAACCTGCTCAAGAAGGTACTGGAATTATCGCTGGTGGTATTGTAAGAGCCGTTCTTGAATTAGCAGGAGTTCGTGATGTTGTTTCTAAGTCCCAAGGAGCAAGAACGAAACTTAACATGGCTCAAGCTGCTATTAATGGCCTAAAAGAAATTAAAATTCCTGAAGAAGTAGCAAAACTTCGTGGAAAAACTGTAGAGGAGATTTTAGGATAATGAAATTACATGAATTGAAACAAAATCCTGGAGCTACTACAAGTAAAAAACGCGTAGGTCGTGGATCCGGTAGTGGTCTTGGAAAAACAAGTGGCCGTGGTCACAAGGGACAAAATGCAAGAAGTGGTGGTGGAGTAAATCCAGTTTTCGAAGGTGGACAATTACCATTATATAGAAGACTACCAAAGAGAGGATTTAGTAATCATCCATTTAAGAAAGAATATGCTGTCATTAATCTTTCATCATTAAATGTATTTAATGACGGTGATGTTGTTACACCAGCATTATTAAAAGAAAAGAAAATTATTAAAAAACAATTATCTGGAATTAAAGTATTAGGAAATGGTAATTTAGAAAAGAAACTAACTATTCAAGCACATAAATTTTCTAAAAGTGCTCTAGAAAAAATTAATAAGTCAGGAAGTAAAGCTGAGGTGATTTAAGATGTTTGCTAGTATTAAGCAAATCTTTAAGCCAACCAATCGCGATTTATTAAAAAGATTAGGGTTCACATTATTTGCTTTAGCAATTTTCATTATTGGTACAACGATTCAAGTTCCAGGAACAACTAGTTTAACAACTGATTTAGGATTTTTGGAACTAATTAATTCTATGGGTGGAGGAGCCTTACAGAATTTTTCTATTTTTGCTTTAGGAGTTATGCCTTATATTACAGCAACAATCTTAATGCAATTATTACAAGAAGTAGTTCCTCACTTACAAGAATTAAGTAAACAAGGTCATGTAGGAAGACAAAAGATTAATCAGATTTCACGTTATCTTGGTATCTTATTTGCCTTTATTGAAGGTTATGCCTTTTCCTTTATGTTCCTTGGAAATACTGCTGATGCATCACAATATATATATATATCTATTATATTAACAGCAGGAACTGCATTTCTATTATGGTTAGGTGATCAAATCACTCAAAAAGGATTAGGTAATGGACTTAGCTTGATTATTATGGCAGGTATTATTGCTACTTTACCACAAATGTTTATTGATGCATTTCAAGGCTTAGTAGTATTAGATGGAACTGCTCAACAGATAACATTTAGTATTGTTAAGTTTATTCTATTTGTAATTATTTATTTTGCTATTATTGTTGGTGTTGTATTCGTTCAGTCAGCTGAAAGAAAAATACCTATTCAATATGCTAATAAATCAAGTGGCTTTGGTAATCAAGCAACATCTTATGTACCAATTAAATTAAATAGTGCAAATGTTGTACCCGTTATTTTTGCATCAAGTTTACTAGCAATCCCTGGTGTGATTGCACAAGTAATCAATAATCAGAGCTTTACTTCATTTGTTCAAAATTATTTAACTTATACTACTCCAGTTGGATTTATTATTTATGCAATATTTATTTTCTTATTTGGTTTTATCTATACATATATGATATTTAAACCACATGAATTTGCAAAAAATTTGGCAGATAATGGAGGATATATTCCTGGTATTAGACCCGGTGATGAAACAGAAAAATACTTTAGTAAAGTATTAACAAGAGTAACTTCTATTGGATCAGTATTTTTGATTATTATTGTTGCCTTACCAATTATCTTTTCTAGTATTACATCATTACCAACAACAGTTAGTATTGGTGGTACTGGATTATTAATTGTCGTAGGTGTGGCTCTTGAAACATATAAACAATTAGAAGGAAGTATTTTATCACGTAGTTATAAGAAGGGATATCAGAGAAGATGAAAAATATAATCTTTATTGCTCCACCCGCAGCTGGTAAAGGTACTCAAAGTGCTTTGGTGGAAGAGGCATATCATTTACCACATATTTCTACTGGAGATATTTTGCGTGAAGCATCGCTTGCGCAAAATGAACTAGGTAGTTATTTACTTAATGTTTTATCCAGTGGTGGATTAGTAAAAGATGATATTATATATGATTTATTAAAAAAAAGATTAAGTCAACCTGATTGTCAAAATGGTTATGTTCTGGATGGATTTCCTCGTACCGTTGAACAAGCAAAACAATACGAGGAAATCTTGAGGAAATTAAATCAAGAATTAGGTTATGTTATTGTTTTAGATGTAGATGAAAAATCATTAGAAAAAAGAATAACTGGTCGTCGTATCTGTGAAAATTGTGAAGCTGTCTATAATATCAATGATAGCAAGCAAGCCCCTAAACAAGAATCAATATGTGACTTGTGTCAAGGTAGATTGTATCAACGTAATGATGATAATATTGAATCATTTCATTATCGTTATCAAACATATCTTGAAAAAACACATCCTTTACTTGACTATTATCGTGAAAAAGGTGTATTATATATCATCAATGGTGATAGGGATGCAAGTGAAATATTCAAGGATATAAAAAAGATTATTGGAGAAGGGGATTAAGATGATAACTATAAAAAGTGCAAGAGAGATTGAATTACTAAAACAAGCTGGTTATATTGTGTATGAGACTCATCAATATTTGAAACCATATATAAAACCTGGAATTATGACGAAGGATCTTGATCATTTAGCTGAAGAATTCATTAGAAGTCATGGCGCAACGCCATCTTTTAAAGGATACGAAGGTTTTCCAACAGCTCTTTGTATTAGTGTAAATGATGAAGTTGTTCATGGGTTTCCAAGTGATAGAAAATTACAAAATGGAGATATTGTTTCGATAGATATTGGTGCTTGCTATAAGGGTTATCATGGCGATTCTGCTTGGACTTATAAAGTTGGAGAAATTTCAAAAGATTTAGAATACCTAATGGAGCATACTGAAAAAGCTCTTTATGAGGGAATTAAAATGGTAAAGCCTGGAAATCGTATTGGTGATATAGCAAATGCGATTGAGGTTTATGCCACAAAACATAAACTTGGTATTGTAAAAGAATTAGTTGGACATGGTGTTGGTACAAATGTTCATGAAGATCCTGAAGTTCCTAATTATGGTAAAAAGGGAACTGGTCCAAGATTAAGAGAAGGTATGGTAATTGCTATTGAACCAATGTTAACATTAGGTAGTCCAGATATTTATATTGATGATAATGATTGGACTGTTATTACAGAAGACGGTTCCTATGCAGCTCATTTTGAGCATACTGTAGTAGTTACTAAAGATGGAGTAGAAATTTTAACAGGAGAGTGAGAAAATGGCGAAGGATGATGTGATTGAAGTAGAAGGTAAGGTCCAAGAGATCATACCTGGTGGCAAGTTCAAAGTGCAGCTTGAAAATGGATACATTGTGGAAGCCCACGTTTCTGGTAAAATACGAATGAATTATATTCGCATCTTACCAGGAGATACCGTAATGCTTGAACTATCGCCATATGACTTAACACGTGGGCGTATAACTTATCGTAAATAAATGGAGGGATAAAGATGAAAGTACAATCATCAGTAAAACGTATTTGCCCTAAATGTAAAATTGTAAAACGTAAGGGTAAGATAAGAGTAATTTGTGAAAATCCAAAACACAAACAAGTACAAGGTTAATTGAAGGAGGTTAATTTATGGCACGTATTAAAGGTGTAGATATTCCAAATAATAAACATATTTGTATAGCACTTACTTATATTTATGGTATTGGAAGAAGTTTAGCTAAAACAATTTGTAAAAATGCAAAAGTAGATCCTACTAAAAAAGCAGGAGACTTAACACAAGATGAGTTAATTGCATTAAGAGATGAAATTAATAAGCATTTAACTGAAGGTGATTTACGTCGTGAAGTTAGTATGAATATTAAGACTAAGATGGAAATTAATTCATACCAAGGAACACGTCATAAAAAAGGTTTACCTGTAAGAGGACAAAGAACAAACAGAAATGCTCGTACTCGTAAGGGTAGAGGTAAAGTTGTTGCTAATAAGAAGAAAGTATAGTAGTAAGGAGGGTAATTATGGCTTATAAAACGAGAAAAAGAAAAGTAAAAAAGAATATTCCAGAAGGAATAGCACATATTCATTCTACTTTTAATAATACAATTGTTACCATTTCTGATAAAGAAGGTAACGTAATTAGTTGGGCTTCAAGTGGAGCTTTAGGATTTAAAGGAAGTAAAAAATCAACTCCGTTTGCCGCTGGAATGGCTGCTGAGCAAGCAGGTAAGGCAGCTTATGATTTAGGTATGCGTAAAGTATCCGTTATGGTAAAAGGTTTAGGACCTGGTCGTGAAACAGCAATCCGTTCTTTACAAACAGCAGGTCTTGAAGTAACAACTATAACAGATGTGACACCAATACCACATAACGGTTGCCGTCCACCAAAACGGCCACGTGGATAAACGAAAGGGAGGTTAGTAATTTGTTAGAATTTGAAAAACCAGTATATAAAATTACTGATTATGTAGAAAATAATTTTTATGGAAAATTTGAATTAGAACCTCTAGAAAGAGGGTTCGGTACAACAATTGGTAATGCACTAAGACGTGTTATGTTATCTAGTTTACCAGGAAGTGCTATTAGCAGTGTAAAAATTGACGGTGTTCTTCATGAATTTCAAACAATTGATGGTGTAATAGAAGATGCAACTACTATTATTCTTAACTTAAAGGGAGTAGTTGTTAAAAATTATACAGAAGAAGATAAAGTGATTACGTTACATGCTAATAAAGAAGGTGTAGTAACAGCTGGCGATATTGAATGTGATAGTGATGTAGAAATCATTAATAAAGATCATGTAATTGCTACTTTAGCAGCAGGTGGTAGCTTGTCTATGGAAATGGTAGTTACAAATGGTCGTGGTTATGTTAAAAGCGAAGATTCTAAATTAAATAACGATAATAAGAAAAAAGGTTTTATTCTTATGGATTCTATTTATTCACCAATTGAAAGAGTATCTTTTGATGTTGAAAGTGCTCGTGTTGGTCAAGATGAAAGTTATGATAAATTAGTAATTGAAGTTTGGACAAATGGATCTATTAAGCCTGAAGAATCTATTGCTTTAGCAGCACGTATTTTAATAGAACATTTCACTTTATTAACAGATTTAAGTGACATTGCTAATATGAGTAGTATGATGATTGAAAAAACAGAGGATCCTAAGACAAAAGCTTTAGAAACTTCAATCGAAGACTTAGATTTTTCAGTTAGAGCATATAACTGTTTAAAAAGAGCAGGCATTCATACATTACAGGATTTAGTTAATAAGAGTGAAAATGACATGATGAAGATCCGTAATTTAGGTAAAAAGTCCTTAAAAGAAGTACTTGATAAAATTAAAGAATTAGGTTTAGACCTAAAAGAAGATGATTAAAGGAGGTATTAACTGTGGCATATAGAAAGCTAGGAGTTGATAATAAACATCGTAAAAGCATGTTAGCAACTCTTACAAAACAATTAGTGATGAACGAACAAATTACTACAACAGAATCAAGAGCAAAAGAAGTAAGAAAATTTTTTGATAAAATGATTTCTTATGGAAAACGTGGAACATTAGAAGATAGAAGAAGAGCTTTAGCTATGGTTCATAATGATAAAGAAGTAGTTAATAAGGTATTTAATGATCTAGCAAAACGTTTTCAAGAACGTAATGGTGGATATACTCAAATCTTAAAATTACAAGAGCGCCGTGGTGATGGTAGCTTAATGGTAATCTTAAAAATAATGGAAGAAGCTAAATAATGGCTTCTTTTTTTGAATTGTAAATACTAGAAAAATGTTAGAAGTAAGGATAAAGATGAAGACTTACTTTTTTTGATATTTAAATAATAATGAATGGTATTTTCTTTTCAATATCGTAGTATTACAAAAAAATAGACTTTTAAAAAGAATTGTAGTATAATATGCCTACATAAAGGGGCTAAGTAGAGGGGGACTTTAAAATGGATTTAGAACTATTAAAACATGCACAGGGCTATATAGAAAAAATGGCTAAGGGAATTCATCCTTTAACGGGTGAAATGATCCCTAATAACGATATAGTAAATAATATTAGAATATCTAGGTGTTTATTTTATGTAAACGATGTATTAAAAGAAGTAATCCATAATAATGGAGTAAAAAAAAGTATTAGTAATAAGATTCCTTTTGATTTGTCTATAGAACAATTAAGTCAATATGACTATAATGAAGATTTATCTATCAGTAAAATAGTTAGTAAAATAAATAAATTAAAAACAGATGATACTATGATGAAGTTAAAAGTAAGTCAAGTTTGTAACTGGCTAGTTAGTATTGGTATTCTAAAGTTTATAGAAGAAAATGGCCATAAACTAAAACGTCCTACTGAAAAAGGTGAACAGATAGGAATTTATGTAGAACATGTTATGAATCAATTTAAGGAATATGATATAGTAATTTATAATACATCTGCACAAAAATTTATCATTCATAATTTTCATTATTTATTAGAATTTATAAAAAGTAAGTAATGTCCTAAAAAAACTATTCAAGATCATAAAATAGAGGTATAATAAAATAAATATTGTTGTTATAGAGGGATGTGTTACTATGTTAGAACAGCTTATTCTTTTTGTTAGTATATTTCTAATTGTTTTCTTAATATATGAAATCTTTTTAGTTCGTAAATGTAAGAAGAATATGAATCGTAAGAAACCAGCTGAGGTCCAATATTTAATGA
>CAJFVY010000014.1 GCA_904420615.1 uncultured Bacilli bacterium
GTATAGATAAAATTCTTACTTTATGGTATTATGTTATAGTAGAGGTGATATCATTATGACAGGCAAAGCATTATTTGTGATAACTGCTGTTATTATTTGTTTGATTCTTATTTTGATTATCACATCCATTATAAAAAAAAGACGTAAAAAGTTTTTTCTTGATATTTATAATTCTCTTGATCGCGAAAAGAATCTAATAGGTAGTACACCAGTTTTATTAGAACTATCCAAACTAGAGCCCATTATCAAAAATGAAAAAATGGAAGAAAAATATCAAAAATGGCAAGATAAGTTTGAATATATAAAAAAAGAAGAACTTCCTAAGATTGATGATATGTTAATAGAATTAGATACTTTAATTGATAAAAAAGAGTATAAAACAGCTAAGTTTCGTATTGCTAAATGTGAAATGGAAGTATATAAAGTACGTGAACAAGCAGATGACTTGTTAGATCAAATTAAAGAAATTACGTTAAGTGAAGAAAAATATCGTAGTATTATTACCAAGTTAAAAAATAAATATCGTAAAGATAGTAAAGAATATCATAGCCATGAAAATTTATATGAAGAAATGTCAGAAGCTATAGAATTACAACTAGAGAATATTGAAAAAAGATTTTTAGATTTTGAGAAGGCTATGGATGAAAATGAATACACAGAAGTTGTTCACATTGTCAAAGCACTTGATACTATGATTGAACACATTGGTATCGTTATAGAAGAATTACCAGATTTAATGTTGATGTGTAAGCAATTGATTCCAAAACGAATTAAAGAAATTAAAGATACAAAAGAAAAGATGGAAAAAGAAGGATATCCATTAGAATATTTAAATTTAGATTATAATCTTGAAGAAGCTTCTAAAAATGTTGGAGCCATTTTAGATCGTATTAAAGTTTTAAATCTTGAAGATTGTATGTTTGAGCTAAAAACAATATTAGATTATTTAGATGGTATTTTTGTAGATTTTGAAAAAGAAAGATTATCACGAAAAGTATTTGAAGATATGAGTCGTGACTTTAGTAAACGGTTTTCTAAGACAAAAAAATTAGTTACAGATATATATGAACAATTAGATGATATTAAGAATATGTATGATTTAAATCAAGAAGATGTAAAAATTATTGATGAAGTTAATAAAGACTTAGTAAGAATCCAAGATGAATATAAGAAAATTACTGATAGGGTATCTACTATGGCATCACCATTTTCTGTTGTTCATAAAGAATTAGAAGAGCTATTTGTTGAATTAAAGCAGGTAGAGGCTACTCTTGATATTGCTTTAAAATCTTTAGGTAATATGTATGAAGATGAACAAAGAGCAAGAGAACAATTGAATGAAATAGATGATATCTTAAAAGAATGTAAACAAAAAATGCGTTCTTACAAATTACCAATTATTAGTAATCATTATTTCGTAGAGTTAGCTGAAGCGAATGAAGCTATAGAAGAAGTAGCAAAAGAATTATCAAGAAAACCAATTGTTATAAAAACATTGAATACAAGAGTAGATACTGCAAGAGATTTAGTTTTAAAACTATTTAATACTACAGAAGAAATGATTAAAACAGCAAAATTAAGTGAAGCTTTATTAGTATATGGTGCTAGATATCGTGGCTTACATGAAGATTTGAATGCTGGTCTAACAAGAGCTAATAATTTATTCTTAAATGGTGATTATCGTACTTCTTTACAAGTAGGTTTGAGCACTATTAAATTAGTAGATGAAAATATTGAAAGAAAGATTTTAGCATATGAAAAGAATGAATAATAGGGGTAATACTAGTTATGAAATCTTAACTGTTTCTGTAACTTGTTTAATTTTAGCAGCAGTTCTATTAGTAGCTATTTTACGTAATGTGAGTAATCAAAAATTTCAAATGTTTCAATATAACTCAAAAATTTTTGCTTTAAATGCGGTAGCATTAACTAATTTTGATACTAATAGAACAGTTTACTTATATGAAATGATTGATCAAAATTTAATAGAACCCATTAAAAATCCTTTTAGTGGAGAAGAGCATTATTGTGATATTTATGAATCAAAAGTACAAATATTAACAGATGATAAAAAAGTAACTTTAAAATGTGGTGAGTTTTTAATTGATAATCAATCAGTACATGCAAATGAATTCCAAATTTATAGAGTTAGTGATTGGAAAGAGAAAGCTACAACAAATCATGATGAAGTTCGCAATGTCTATAATATAGAAATAGGTGATGAACTTTACTTTGATACTTATTATGAAAAAGATTTATTTCTAATTAAAGTAAACAATCTATTAAATAGTAATTATAGTAGTATAGAAGAAGTTATGGAAAATTATGATGTTCTTTCTAAACAAGAATATAGAACAAAGTCGAAA
>CAJFVY010000015.1 GCA_904420615.1 uncultured Bacilli bacterium
TAACTTTAAAATGTGGTGAGTTCTTAATTGATAATCAATCAGTACATGCAAATGAATTCCAAATTTATAGAGTTAGTGATTGGAAAGATGAAGCTACAACAGATCATGATGAAATACGTAATGTTTATAATATAGAAATAGGGGATGAGATTTATTTCGATACTTATTATGAGAAAGATTTATTTCTAATTAAAGTAAACAATTTATTAAATAGTAATTATAGTAGTATAGAAGAAGTTATGGAAAATTATGATGTTCTTTCTAAACAAGAATATAGAACAAAGTCGAAAATTAAAACTATGAGTTCAATAAAATAAAGATATATGTTATAATATGGAAAAGGAGCGTGATATAGTGAATAAAAATGAGAAAGACTGGTTTGATAGTCCTAATATTATTACGAGTTTAATTATTGGATTTTTGATAGTAATTATTATATTATCACAATCATTTGCTATTCAAAATCATTTAGGATTTGCAGATGTCTTTCGGTCTATTTTAAATCATAATAGTATTTATTTAATTACTTTAGCCTATTTTATTTTAATTAAAACTAAAGTTGGAAAAAAATATTTTGATTATTTAAATATTATTATGTCAGTAATCTTATTATTAGCACTTATTGCTAGTTTATTTACTATTTTTCAATCATTTAGTTTAGCTTCTATACTAAGTTTGTGCTCTAATCTTTTAATTACTTTATATTTTATTTATGCTTTTATTAGTAAAACAGTAATAGGAAAAGATTTGGGACTTACTAGTACTCCAATTGTTGATATTAAGAATAGTCAATATTTTTATGTATTGTGTATTATTTATAGTGTTATTTTACTAGTTAATTTAATTTCTGTTTCAGAATTTAATGATGTTATTATTGCACTTTTAGAAGCAATATATAGTATTTTATTTGCTAGATATGTTTATTTATATAAAGAGTTTATTGATTATAAAGATCAAGTAGAAAGTACAAAAGAGAAAGCTGCAAATGATAAGAAAGAAGAAACAAAAAAGACTAAAGAGTCTAAGAAAGATAAAGAGGATAAGGAGGTTTAGGTGTTATGAAAGATTTATTTGATGAAATTGAAGAACAGAAAAAAGAACTTCCTAAATTAAAAAAAATAAGTAATGAAGTTACAAAAAGACATACTTATAATTTTTATCAATCATTAGCTTTTTGGTTATTTGCATTTTTATTTATTACAGGAATAATATTAGGGAATGTTTTCCCAGCTTGTAGTGAAGTATCACAGGTATTATCAACTTGTACAAGAACAGAATATAATCTTTCTTTAACATTATTATTCTGGCTTGGTAGTTTTGTTTTTTGTAGTTTTATTTATGCAATAGGAGAAATAGTAAGATTACTAAATTCTATTAACGATAAATTATCTAATAATATAAAAGGAGGAAAAAAATGAAAAAAGAACCTGTTAAAAATTTTAGAGCAACATCTAATGTTACTAAAATTGGAAATGGATATAGAATAAATAAGTTACGTGTTTTGACTGCTTCTGTCGGGGCAGTCGCACTATTTGTTGCTGGAGGTGTGGGCATAGGTACAGCTATAAATGATGTTAAACAATCACAAGAAAGCGCATCGGTATCTTACCAACAAATGATGAATGACCAACCAATAGAAACATATACTGCAAATGCTGATGATTTAGCACAATATAATGTAGTGCTTGTAAAGGATGATGTTTCTGATAGAGTATTTGATCATGTTGCTACATATTTAGAAGATGTGGGAATACCTGTTAGAATTGTGGAAAGTAGTGAAGAATTAAATAATTTAGATGGCTCAGATACGATTATTGGCCTTATGGATTTAAAGACAGCAAAGAATGGTGATACAGTAAAGAATGATGATACAGTAAAAGTAATTGCACCAAATGATAATGATCATTATAATCGCTCTGATCCATTAGCAATTGCTATGCGTAATTCAATAACTCATAGTGTTATACAGAGTGGTGTTTATGAGATAGATCCTATAGGAAATACAAAATTAACACAATCTAAATTAGAAAAACATATGAATGCTGATATTCCATTTGTAACATTAGCTATTTCAAGTGATATGAGTGAAGAAGCACTTGCTAATACAGTTGAAGAAATTGTAGATGCATTAGTTAGGTTACATGAATATACTAAATATGCTGGTGACATAGGGAATTATGATTTACTCTATAGAGTAACAGCAGGAGATACAGTGTATTCTCTAGAACAAAAATTTCCTCCATCTGATATCCCACATGACACTATATTACCAGTTGATTCATCTCTTGTTATGGAAACAAAAATTGAGGGCACTCCACTTGATCCAAAGAAATATGCAATGCATCATTCTGGCCCAGTAGCAGGAAAAACTTATTAATTGTAACATACTTATGTATGTTTTTTTCTTAATTGAATACATTATAGTTAAGGTGATATGATGAAAAAGTTATATATTAGATTTTTAATAGTAGCTATGATTATAATTGATTTGATTTATATTTATAATGCTTTTATAAATCAAGTTTATGATCGATTGCCGGCTTATTTTGCTTTGTTTTTTGTTTTAGCGGTCCCTTGGTTAGTTCATAAAATATTTAAAGTAAAAATTAATGATAATATGAAAATCCTCTATTTTACTTTTATTCTTTTTGCTGATTTTGGTGGCTGTGTATTAGGATTATATGTAACAACAGAGTGGTTTGATAAATTAGCTCATTTGTTATCTGGCGTTTTAACAGCAATTATAGCTTTATTATTAATGCATAAATTTCAATATAAAGAAA
>CAJFVY010000016.1 GCA_904420615.1 uncultured Bacilli bacterium
AAATTAATTTGTCAACAAGGAAATTGGAATAAATTTTCTCGCTAATGTTTAACTTTTTTTGAGACATTTTCAAAAGTTATTGACACTATATTTTTAAAAAAAATATGACAAATTTCAATTATTTTTTAATTTTGCCATAAATATCACTTTTATTATATAAATTTTCATTATTAAATATTACAATTTTTATCCTCTTTCACTAGTTTTTTATAAAAATCATAATATTTTTTTACCATATTCTTATCAAAATAACTTTCTTTCTTTTTTATTAAATTTATAAGATTACTTAATTCTTTATTTACAATGGTATCAATACTGAGAGGATATTTCATTTTCTTCTTATGATAATTATATTCATTACGATCTACAACTTTAAAAGATCCATCAGGAAAAACTTTTACATCTAAATCATAATCTATATATTTAATAGTCCCTTCTTCAATAATCATAGGACTAGCTAAATTACAATAATAAAAGATACCTCTTTTTTTATATTGTCCTATAATATTATACCATTTATTAGAAAAGAAAAATAAAATAGCTGGTTCTTTCGTTTGCCAAGTCCTACCATCAGATTCCGTTACTGTTGTCTGATTATTTCCAAATATGTATACTCCATTTTTATAATCATAGTCTAATAAAACAGCTTCATCCCACGATTTATAAATTTTTCCATTATGTTTATAACTATGTATTTGATAACATTTTCCTATTTCAAGCTTTTCCATAATAATCTCCTTTTGTTAAAATTATAAGCCAAAAAAATAAAAAGAGCAAATCACTCTTTTTAACGTTTATTTAAATATTGATATCCCATATAAGTAAATAGTAATAATAAAATAATAATGGCAACCCAGAATATAGGACTATTATAATGCTGAATAATAAATGATTTTATAGTATAATCAATTTCTTTCAGAGTGTCTTCCAATGATAATATCATTCTTCATCCTCTTTTTTCTTTCTATGTCTTACTTCTTTTACTACGGTAGTATCTTGTACACTTGCATTCTTTCGTTTATCATATTCATCTTCACTAGAAAATTTCAAGTTAATAACATTACTTTTTCTCAAAATAAATGTATTTACAATATCACAAATAGCATAAAAAATTAAAAATCCACCTACAATTTTTGTAATGATAACAGCACCCGCAAAAGGATTAAATACAAGTATCACTCCACAAAACAAACTAAGTAATGCTGTAATTAGAGAAGGCCAAAAATAATTACGGCTTATATTTTTCAATATAAATGCTTGTTGAAGCTTTAATGAACTACTAATAATAATCCAAATTCCCAAAACAAATGGTAATAAACTTCCAATTAAAGCTGGTCTACTAATTAAAAAAATGCCTGCTAATATAGAAATAATACCATATACTATTGTTATTTGTTGAAAAATATCACTACTTCTATTACTAAAAAACCTTATAATACCAATTACTCCTATCGCAATCAATATGCCTCCAATAATGTAAGAAATACTAACTAATGTTGCTGTTGATTTAAATAATAATAAAATTCCTAATAATAGAACTACTAATGAAGTAATTAATGATGGCCATAATACTTTCTTTATTTCAATTTTCATAAAAACCTCCAACTTCTAACTTGTATAGTTACAAGTATTTCTATATAAATTGTACCAAAACCAAGTATTAAAGTCTATATTAAATTGATTTATCAAAAGATATATTATCAGCAATAGTACTTATGTTATTAGTCCTAGTTAATTTTTCATACCAGAATTTTTTTCCTTTTATAAATAAAGATAAACAAAACTGAATCATAAAATAAATAAACATAAACACATTAAATATAATTAATAATATTCGACTTTTTTCTAATATTCCACTACTGTTAATAGACAATAACTGTGATATATAAATAGGACTTGGTAAAATAAATCCATATAATAATAATTGATGAAAAGCTATAAATAGTAATGAAGGATGCTTACTACTACTAAGTCTAATGCGTACCATATATTTTCCAATGGTATACCCATTTGTAAGTAAAACAAAAAGAAAACAATAAAATACCAATACAGTAATGAATAATAGTTTGATATCTACCCTACTACCAAAGAAAATAGTAATTATGATAAAAATTAAGCTGACAAAGAATCCATCTATTAAAAAAGCAGTCAAGCGACGATAAATAGAAACATTTTTCCCTTTCTCATATGACTTCTCATCAATTTGTTTTCGACTAGGTAAAAAAAGTTGAAAAACTGGTGTAATAAAATAACCAATCATACCACCAAGAGTATTGATAATCAAATCATCTACATCAAATAAACGATAAGCTTTCGGATAAATTCCATATATACCAGTAAGTTGGGTTATTTCAAAAAACAAACTGAGACCAAAAGTCCATAATAAAACTTGATACCAGCGTTTTTCAAAGTAATATCGTAAATAAATACCAAAAGGCAATGTTAAGGCTAAATTAAATAATAAAGTGTATATCACTGGGCTTTTGAAAAAAGATATAATACTATCAAAAGATATATTATTCATAATATCTAATATAAAATGGAAAGGAATTAACTGTGGTATTTTATCTGGCATTAATAATACATCTTCCCTTGTAGGTAAAGGCATAATAACAAGGAAAAAGGCACTAATTAAATATAAAATAAAAGTATAAAATATAGCACTCCTCCATATAGGTATACCACCATATTTATGATATTGAATAATAAGAAATGGTAAAGTTAAAAGAAAGGCTATAAGTGGAAAAAATAAAAAAGCAAAACGAATAGGCTCTATATAAACTTCCATAATTAACACTTAAAAGTAACAAAAATATCATCAATATTACTATTTCCTTCTATCATATCGGCAAGAAATAATAAAAGTTTTGTCTCGATTTCTCTTTCTTTACATAGTTTAAGAACACTCTTTAGTGCAAAACGTCCCTCCACTGTATTCACCTTGCTAAAATGTTCTGCTTCCTCTAAATTAGAAGCCAACAATATCCCATAGCGATAATTTCTACTATTTTCACTACTACATGTCAATAGAAGATCTCCAATTCCAGCATAAGTCATGGCTGTTTCTTTTTGCCCCCCTAACTCCACTACTAAAAATCGTAGTTCATCAATCATTCTAGTTAAAAAATAAGCCTGACTAGAATCATTATGATATTTTACACTTAATGCTCCCATTAAAATAGCAAAACTATTTTTTAGAACGCTACAATACTGAACACCTACAATATCACTACAAATCTTAAGATCTACATTAGTCTTCTTAAATAAATCTTTTACTATATCAGAAGTTTTATCATCTGTTGTCGCTAATACTAATCCAATTGGTACATTTTTAATTAAATCTTTCGCAAAAGAAGGCCCTGCTAGAAAAGAAAAATTGCCTAATACTGCAACTTCTTCAAATACCTTACTCATCAAAAAATTAGTATGCTCTTCTAAGCCTTTAGATACAAATAAAAAATTCATCTTTTTATTACTAAAAGGTTTTACTCTTTCTAATACTGATCTTACTTTATTGCATGGAATAGCAACAATAATTAAAGAACTATTTCTAACTGCTTCTTCTATATCAAGAGTTATTTTAATATCAGAATAAATTTCTATATCTGGTAAAACTTTTTCATAAGAATGTGTTCTTTCAATTTCTTCTTTTTCTTCACGAAATGCTGTCCAAAATTCAATATCTATATCATCATTATATTTATGTAATAAAGATCCAATGGCTAAACCAAAAGCACCAGTTCCCAAAATGGTTATTTTCATCATTCATCACATCCTTCTTACCTATCTACTGTAACACAAAATAATCTTTTTTTAAAGTGACGAATTACATTTTATTTAGATTCTTAACTTAAATGTATAAAAGATATATTTTCAAAACATACTAGTAATACTAACACATTTATTGGGCTATATAACCGCTAGTTATTCGCCCATATGCTTGGTAAAATAAAAGTATGGATAGTTAATAAGGAAGTGAGGTTTATATATTATGAAAGAAGTTACAATTGAGGATGGAGTTTATATTTTTAAATTAGATAAACTTTTAAATGAACGAGGAATCACTAAAACAAAATTAGTAAAAGATACAGGAACAGATTTTAAAGTAATAAAATGAATCAGTACTGGAAATTTAATTAGAATAGATATCTATGTATTAGCTAGACTTTGCCACTATCTAAATTGTGAACCTAAAGACATTATTGAATTTAAGCGAAAAAAATAACAGTTAACTAAGACTGTTATTTTCATTTTTTTTATGTTTTCTTCTAACAATAAATTGTTCTGTAAACCGATAATTATCGCGATTAGTAATATAAAAGAAACCTAATACCGAAAAAGTAAGTGCTCCAATAAAATTAACAATTAAATCTTCCATGGTATCAATATTACCTATATCAAGGTATCCACCTTCAATAACTTCTGTTTTTCCATCACCATATTCAATAATTGTCTGATTGATATCAGTAATCACAACTGGAACATTACTCTTAGCACCATCAAACTCCACAGATGAAACTTTATCAACAATTGCATCTTTTTGCATATCAGCATCTGTTAATCGATCTGCTGCATATTCAAAAAATTCCCAAAAAACTCCTACTGTCATAGAAAAGCAAAAGGATACAAGTGCAACAAAAATAGGTGTTAACTTAATATGAACCAAATCACTACGATTTAAAATATCAATTAATGAAAAACCTATTGCTGCTGCTAAAAAGCCATTTAAGGTATGCAAAATAACATCCCATTGAGGAAAAATACCATAGAAATTTTGAATCTCACCTAATATTTCAGCTGAAAAAATGAAAAGAAGAATAATAATTTCAAGTACACGGGGAATTTCTATTTTTAATTTAGAATCAACGAAGTATGGAATTAAAAATAATATAAGAGTTAAAATACACAAAAATACATTATGATAATTTCCTAAAAACAATTCTCTAATTAAACACAAAAGAACCATTATTCTAAGAATAGTATATAAGATTGCCACTGATTTTTTTTCTTTTTTACTATAGTATAACTTTATTCTTTCCTTAAATTTTTTCCACTTCTTAAACATATTACCACCTCTCTTTAATAAGATATTATCATTTGAACAAATGTTTTTCAATATGATTTTAATAGAACTTTTCTATTATACAAAAATGTAAATATATGATATAATGCTTAGCAAAGAGCAAGTGACTCTATAATAGTTATGTTGAGAGAAATCCAATAAAGGAAAATGATAATGTATTAGTTAGAAAAAATGTAACCTCTCTCTTACCACTAATTATATATTATCATACAAAATATTATGAAAAAAAAAGTAATAGCCATTGTAGGAAGGCCCAATGTTGGTAAAAGTACTTTATTTAATAAGATTGCCGGTGGTAATATTGCCATTATCGAGGATAAACCTGGTGTTACAAGAGACAGAATATATAAAGAAATAAACTATCTAAATAAAAGTTTTATTCTAATTGATACAGGCGGGATTAGTGCTGATAAAGAACAATTTCAAAAAGATATTAAAGTTCAGGCTGGAATCGCTATTGAAGAAGCTGACTTAATTCTTTTTGTCGTAGATGGTAAAGAAGGAATAACTTCTAATGATTTAATAATTAGGGATTTGTTAAAAAAGAGTCAGAAAAAAGTTTTAGTAGTAGTCAATAAAATAGATAATAATATTGCTAAAGATAACTTGTATGATTTTTATGAATTAGGATTTCCTGAGTTATTGCCTATTAGTGCAATTCATAATACTGGTTATTATGATCTTATGGAAAAGATCACAGAAGATATTGAACCTAATGAAAAAGAAGAAGATAAAAGAATAAAGTTTTGTATTATTGGGCGACCTAATGTAGGAAAAAGTAGCCTTGCCAATGCTCTTCTTGGAAAAGATAGAATGGTGGTAGCTAATATTGCTGGTACGACAAGAGATTCTGTTGATTCTGTATTTAAATATCATAATGAAGAATATGTCTTAATCGATACAGCTGGTATGAGAAAAAAAGGAAAAATCTATGAGGATATAGAAAAATATAGTTATATTCGTTCTATCAGAGCTATTGATCGAAGTGATATATGTCTTGTAGTATTAGATGCTAGTGATGGGATTAAAGAACATGATAAACATATTGCTGGTTACGCTATTGAAAAAGGAAAAGGATTAATTTTCGTTGTTAATAAATGGGATATGATAAAAGATACCACTAAAAATGAGTTTTCTAAGTTAATGAAGCAAGAATTTAAGTTTGCATCTTATGCTCCTATTGTTTATGTTTCTGCCCTAACCAAAAGTGGTATTACAACCATTATGCCAGAAATAATTAGAGTTTATCAAAATGCTAATAGAATGATTAAGACAAGTGTTTTAAATGAAGTAATTATGGATGCTTATGAACAAAATATACCACCTAGTTACAAAAATAAACGTTTAAAAATATACTTTTCTAATCAATCAGGCAGTGCTCCTCCTAAATTTACTCTACATGTAAATAGTAAACAACTAGTACATTTTTCTTATGAAAGATATCTTGAAAATAAATTACGAGAAAACTTTGAATTAGATGGAACACCTATTATCATTCAATTTAAAAATAGGGATGGTGAATAATATGTTTTTTACAAGAAAAGATCCAAAAACAGAATTAGAAAGCCTAGATCGAGCTATTGAAATTCTAAATGATAGATATCAAAAAAAGTTAATCACACTTGAACAATTTCAAGCTCAATCGTTAGAATTTGGTAAAAGAAGAGAAAAATATTTAAAAAAACTAGCTAAATCACAAAAAGAGGAACAATAGTTTCTCTTTTTTCATAATCTATCAGTAGGAGGTTTTCACATTGTTTGGAGACAGTTTTTTTAAAAAAGTAGAGAAAAAAACCAATATTTCTAAGGATACTATTTTATCTTTAGCTAACAAGTTACAAAATGGAAATATGAAAGATGAAAAAACATTAAGTGAGGTAGTGGATGAAATTGCTGAAATGACTGGTAAAGAAATTACAGAGGAAAAAAAGCAAAAGATTATTAATACTATTATAAAGGATGAAGTACCACAGGATGTTAATAAAATGTTTTAAGGGCTATAAGCTCTTTTTATTTTCCTAGCATAATTCATTATGTTATCACATAAAGTTAAATTGAATATAAGAAAAGGTGAATATAAATGAAAAAATCAGAAATTATTAAGAATATTGCTCTTCGAACGGGAGGAGATATTTATCTTGGTGTTGTGGGAGCTGTTCGTACTGGTAAAAGTACTTTTATCAAGAAAATGGTTGAAACTTTAGTTGTACCATATATTGAAGACGAATATGAAAAAAAGAGAACTCTTGATGAAATTCCTCAAAGTGCACAAGGTAAAACAATTATGACAACAGAACCAAAATTTGTTCCTAATCATGCTGCTAAAGTAAATATTGATGATTTTAGCTGTAATATTAGATTAGTAGACTGCGTAGGATTCATGATTGAAAATGCAAAAGGAGCAACTGATGAAAATGGTCCAAGAATGGTAAAAACGCCATGGTATGATGAAGAAATACCATTTACCGAAGCTGCCGAAATTGGTACTGAAAAAGTAATTAAAGATCATTCTACTATTGGTATTGTTGTTACAACAGATGGATCTATTGGAGAATTTAATCGTAGTGATTATTTAGATGCAGAAAATAGAGTTATTGAAGAATTAAAATCTATTGGAAAACCATTTATTGTCATTTTAAACTCAACACATCCTACTTTACCCGAAACAGAAAGACTTGCCGAAAGCTTACAAGAAGAACATCAAGTACCAGTATTACCAATCAATGTTGAGGCTATGAATGAACGAGAAATGATCTCTATTTTACGAGAAGCCCTATATGAATTTCCTATTCTAGAAGTAAGAGTCAACATGCCAGAATGGATTGCCATTCTAACTCATAATAATCCAATCAAGCGACAATATATTGATGCTATAAGAGAAAGTGTAGTAGAAATCGATAAACTTCGTGATATTGAAACTATAACCGATCATTTTAAAAATTGTGAAACTATTTCTAAAGCTTATCTTTCTGATGTAAATCCTGCTACTGGTATTGTTACTATTAATTTAGAAGCTCCAGCAGAACTTTACAATCAAGTACTAAAAGATATCGTCAAAATAGATGTTACTAGTAAAGCAGCACTATTATCATTATTTCAAGGTTATGAAGAAGCTAAAAGAGAATATGATCAAATTAAATATGCTTTAAAAATGGTAAAACAAACTGGATATGGTGTAGCAACACCTAGTCTTGAAGATATGAAATTAGATACACCAGAAATTATAAAACAAGGCCCAAGATTTGGTGTAAAATTAAAAGCTGTCGCACCATCCATTCACATGATTCGAGTAGATGTTAATTCAACATTTGAACCAATTATTGGTAGTGAAACACAAAGTAAAGAATTAATTGATTATTTGATGCGTGATTATGAAAATAATCCAAGTGAAATTTGGAAAAGTGAAATTTTTGGTAGAAGCTTAGATAATATTGTCCAAGAAGGTATCCAATCTAAGATTGCTATGATGCCCGATAATATAAAATTCAAATTACAACAAACTTTAACCAAAGTAGTAAATAAAGGTTCAAGTAATATGATTGCTATAGTTTTATAAATCAAAAGAATCAAAGAGATTACCTTCTTGATTCTTTTTTTAATAAATATTTTTATAAAAAATTGATTTAACTATTAAATTTTAATTCAAAAATACAATTATCGTAAAGAAAGCTAATTAATTTATCTTTCTTGTATTATAATATTCTGTTAACAATTTATTTAACTCCTTAATCAACTCTTCTTTAACAGTAATAATAACACATCCATTTTCAATTATAATTTTATTGGCTAACAGCATACTAGTACTTTTATTTTCATCCCAAAATATTTGATTTATCATTAAGTAAAACATAAGATTTAAACTTCTTTTAGTAATATTCTACTCCTTTAAAATATCCTCTATATTATATAATCTACTCCATTAATACCTACTTTTACATTCCTTAAAACACCACATTTCAAAGATTCATTTCTTGACATAAAAGAAAGTGTTATCCTATCATCAATATGTGAAAGTATAAAGTTTCACACAGTCCTCAGATTCAGAATACAATTAATTTCATCCAATTTTAAAGTTGAAACATTAACTCCCTCTAAAATTGTTTTAGTATCTGAATAAGTTGTATTAATTCCTTCTAACCTAGCATTATTACAAATATTAGAAAACAATACTTTTTTAGATAAAAATAAATTTTGTTTTTTGTGAAATGATACTTATCTTTTATAATTCACCTCATTTAAGATTATTATATTATAATTTTTCTAAAATAATTACTTTATAATAGAACAATAAATTTTATCGTGTTATACTAAATTAAAGAGAGGTAAAATTATGACAAAAAACAAGACTTTTATCTTTTTATTTGCAATCTTAATCATCTTAATAATATGCATTCTAACATTTATGCGTTATCCAACGGTTGCTGTTTTAGGATATCACGGTTTTACGAAAGACAAAGAATCTTCAGATAATCTTGTTATGAATATTGATAATTTTGAAAAACAATTACAATATTTAAAATTAAATCATTATCATACTCTTACTTTAAAAGAACTTTATGAATATAAAGAAAACAAGAGAATGATTCCCATTAAAAGTGTTTTAATTACAATGGATGACGGTTATCAATCAAATTATGACTTAGCATTTCCCTTATTAAAAAAGTATAATATGAATGCTGTTGTTTTCTACATTGGAGAAAATAAAGATAAAAATGATCCTAATTATATGTCAGTTGAAACATTGAACAAAATTAAAAATGAATATCCCAATATAGAAATTGCTTCACATTCTTATCAGCTACATGAAAGAGGAGCCATTTATAAAGGAAAAGAAAAAATAAAAAATGATTTTAAAAAAATGAAAGAAATTATATCTACTCAATACTTTGCTTATCCTTATGGAGATTATAATCAAGACATAAAAGAGGTTTTAAAAGAAGAAAACTATCGTTTAGCTTTTACATTTGGTCCCAAAGAAAATCATCGCAAAATGTATTTTTTTGATTCAAACTATGAAATACCAAGACTTAATATTTCTAATGATATGCCATTATGGAAATTTGCCTTACGAATTAGCTTACCCTTTTAAAAACTTTCTTAAATATATAAACTAATTAAATTTCTTTGATACTTCAATATCTGATATTTTCTTACCATTCTTTAATACTTCTTCTACTTTATCTTCTAAAATAAAAGTTCCGTGCTCTAGCAATGTCAAAAATAGTGATAAATTGGTAAAATCAACCAAATATAAATGATCTTTATAATAATAGAGTTGATCTACAGGCTCTATTAAATCATCAAATTCTAAACCAACTTTTGTTTCCCCTATTAGAATTATTTTTAAATCTACATTATTATCTATAAAACTTAAATCATCTAAAAGAGAAATAGTAAAAATAGTTCCTATAATTTTATGGAATCTCACTTCTACTTTGTAAAAACCTGAACTTAAAAAATGATAAATCTTGTTATAAGTTAATAAAATATGTTTAATCTCTTTCATCATTTCAATTTTATCATCTATACAAATCTTTTTAGGAATAATTAGGCATGTATCACTATCAGAAGTAATAATCTTCATTCTATTCACCTAATTTATCCTATGCAAAAAGACTTAAAGCGTGTCCACGATTAAGTCTTCTAGTTTTTTTAATATCTCTTCTTTTCCTTCTTTAGTTACACTTGAAAAAATAACAAGATCATCCCCTACTACTAAATCAAGTTCATCCATAATTTGTTTTTTATGTTTTTCTCGTTTGCTAGAACCAACTTTATCAGCTTTAGTTGCCACAATTGTAACTTTAATATTAAAATATTTCAAAAAATTATACATTAATAAATCATCTTCGCTAGGTTTATGACGAAAATCAATGATCATAAATACTCTTTTTAATTGTTTTCTAGTTTTCAAATATTCTTCAATCATCTTACCAAATTTCTCACGAATTGTCTTACTTACTTCTGCATAGCCATATCCGGGCACATCTATTAAATAAAATTCTTGATTAACATGATAAAAATTTAAAGTTTGAGTCTTACCTGGTTTTGAAGAAGTATAAGCAATATTTTTTCGTTCTAAAATAGTATTAATAAAGCTACTTTTTCCCACATTACTACGACCTACTAATAAAAATTCTGGTTGATTAGCATCTGGATATTGGCTTCTTCTAGTAGCAATTACTTCTAATTCAGCATTAGCTATTTTCATTATTCTCACTCCGTTTCAAATACTTTTTACTAGCTTGATCTAAATCATCAACAAGTTCTTCTGCTTCTTCAAAAGAAGATACTCTAGCACCACTAGCCAATTTATGACCTCCACCATGATACTTTTCAGCAATTTTGTTAATTTCTGGTCCTCTTGATCTAATATTAATTCTAACATTATTATTTTTTATGTCTTCAGTAATCATTACCCATACCAAGATTTCATCTATAAAATTAAAATTATTAATGATATTACCAGCAGATGCACTATCAGCTTTAAATTTACTAATTGTATCATTTGTTAAAAATATATATGCAACACCATATTCAGTCACATTCATGTGTTCAGCAATATAACCTTCTAACCTAACCTCATTTAATGGTCTTAAGTACATCTTATTATATACATCTGATAATAAAAAGGGATATCTTTTTAAAAATATACTAACTAACGAAAAAGTTCTTGGAGAAGCATTATTAAATAAAAATCTATTAGAATCACTTACTAAGCCACAATATAGTTTTTTAGTAATACTTTGATTACACTTTAACTTTGTATTTAAAATAAGTTCCATTAAAATTTCACAAGTACTGGTAGCTGTGGGATCAATGTACTCTAATCCTCCAAAACTTTCAATAAACGGATGATGGTCAATTTTAATAATTTCTTTAGCATGTTCAAGCTGATCAAAATCAAGTCGTTTTTTATCAGGAAGATCAAGAACAATAAGTAAAAAATCATGAAGCTCATCTACTTTATCCATTTTTCCAAGATACGAGAACTTCATTCCACCACTGCCTACTGCATATACCTTTTTCTTAGGAAAAGTTAATTCAATTGTTTCTTTTAACGCTAATTGACTAGCCATTGCATCAGGATCTACTCCAATATGTCTAGCAATAACAATCGTATCATACTTCTTTATCGTTTTATAGATTTTATTAAACATAACAACTTCCAATCTAATTATTTATTAACTTTTGAGTATCAAGAGCAATCATTAATTCTTCATTAGTTGGTACTACATAGACAAGGCAACTAGAATCTTCACTACTAATCTTTTTAAATTCTCCCATTACTTGATTAGCTTCATCATCAATCTTAATTCCTAAACAAGCTAAATTTTCACAAACTGCTTTTCTAGTTGGACAACTATTTTCTCCTACTCCAGCTGTAAAGCATATTACATCGACACCACCTAGTAAAACATAGTATTGAGCAATATAGTTTGTAATCATTCTGACATACTTTTTAAAAGCAAGTTTACATTTCTCATTTCCTTCATCCATAGCTTTAATAATATCTCTCATGTCACTACTAGTTTCACTTAAACCTAGTAATCCTGACTGTTTATTTAAAATATCCACAACTTCAGAAGCATTTAGTCCTTCTTGTTCCATAACATAAGGAATAAAAGAACAATCCACATCACCACTACGTGTTCCCATCATAATTCCTGCTAGTGGCGTAAAGCCCATAGAAGTATCTACACATTTTCCATCTTTAATAGCTGTAATAGAGCCACCATTACCAATATGACAACTGATAATTCTCAAATCATTTCTTCCCAAATGTTTACTAATTGTTTCTGTTATATAACGATGTGAAGTACCATGAAAGCCATATTTACGTACTCCATATTTTTGATACCATTCGTAAGGAACAGCATATAAATATTCTTCTTCATCCATTGTTTGATGAAAAGCTGTATCAAAAACTGCTACCATAGGTACATTTGGTAATACTTCTTTAAAAGCCCTAATTCCTAATAAATGAGCAGGATTATGTAATGGTGCAAATTCCTTTATTTTATCAATATTATTAATTACTTCATCTGTAATAAGAACGGATTCACTATATAAATCTTTTCCCTGTACAATGCGGTGTCCAACTCCACTAATTTCATTTAAAGAACTAATAATTTCAAGTGATATTAATTTTTCTAATAAAATTTTAACAGCATCTGTATGTGTATTTAGTTCTATTTTTTCTTTAATTGCTTCATTATGATATTTTATGGTATAACAACTACCATCAATCCCAATTCTTTCAAACAAACCACTAGCAATCACACTCATATTAGTCATATCAAACAAACTAAATTTTAATGAACTACTGCCAGCATTAATAGCTATAATCTTCATAATCAAACATTCCTCTCTTCTTAACCATTATACTATAAATTTAAAATAATAGAAATAACTTATTTAAAAGGAACTTTCTATTATCTTTTAACAAATATAAATCTTGGTTTCTTTTGTTTCTTATTTTCGAAATCGTCAATACCAAATCTACTTTTCCAATATTGATCGAATAACTTCCCTTGGCGATCAAAATGACTAACTACTGAAGCAGTATATCCCATCAAATAGGGAGTATAATTCATATCTGTTACAATAGTATCAATAATAGAATAATCAGCGCCCAAAGATAAATGTTTCATAATAAACAATGATAGTTCTACTTCAAGACAAGTTTCAGCATTCATAATATGGTTTTCCACCCAGTTTGTCCACTCTTTTTTTAATTTAGGATGAACATAGGGTAATCCCTCTTTCATTAATCTTTCACGTTTTGCTATCGCTCTAGCATCTTCATACTCTTTCTTTTTTGAAAGTAATTCTTTTTGCCTTTCGACTTCTCTTTTTTGTCTATTAGCAACAACTTCTCCCCAAGACTGTTTTTTTATTTCAGTTAAATATTCTAAATCATGTGGCCTATAGGCAAATGGAACATAAGGATTATAATAAAACATTTTATTAGTTTTCATATCTTTAATACTAGAAATAGCACTATGATAAGAAAGAAAATCAAGTCTTAACCCTGGAATACTAACAGATGAAAAATTTTCTAATGATAGCAAAGGCCCTGAAGATTTATCTTTACCATCTTCCCAAGAATAAACAATTTCTACTTCTTTTCCAATGTAATCTTTCAAAGATAAAAACATATTTAAAGCCTGCTGATAATGAGCAAAATTATTTTCAATTTGCTCTTTTTGTATTTCATCAATACTTCTATCATATTGATAACGCAAGTCATCATCCATTAATAATTGATAAGCTTCTTCTACTCTTGTCAATTCTTCATTTTTAGTAATCAAATAATCATTACTTGACACAATATCTTCTTTCAATTGTTGATAACTCATCTTTATTTCTTCTTTAGAAGCATCTAAATTTAATCCTAATAATTCATATGCACTATACTTCACAATCAAACTCCCCATTAATTTTTATTTTGCCATCATAACTTCATAAGTATCCTTAGCAATCATCAACTCTTCATCTGTTGCTACTACATAACATGGAATAGAAGACTCCTTTTTTGTAATAACTCCTTCAATTCCTTGTCTGACAATGGCTTTTTTATTTCTATTTTCATCAAGTACTACTCCAAGTGGTGCTATCTTCTTTAATACTTCTGCTCGAATAATAGAATCATTTTCACCACCGCCTGCTGTAAAACAAATAGCATCGACTTTACCATTTAACCGAAGATAGTATTTAGCAATATAATCAGCAATACGACTAGAATACATTCCCATAGCTAAAACAACTTTATTTTCCCTTGCAATATAAGCTCTATCGATATCACGCAAATCACTCATACCAGTAATTCCCTCTAGACCACTAGCTTTATTTAATATTTTATCAACTTCATCATAAGTCATTCCGGTTTTTTCCATAATATAACCAATAATACTGTAATCTATATCACCACATCTAGTCCCCATCATAATACCAGCATTAGGTGTAAATCCCATTGAAGTATCAATACAAATACCATCTTTAATTGCCGAAATACTAGCACCATTACCAATATGACATACAATTAAATTTAAATGATTTTTCTTTAATTGTTCTTTCATTTTCAAAGATACATATTGATGTGATAATCCGTGAAATCCATATTTACGAATATCATATTTAATATACCATTCATAAGGTACTGGATATAAATAATCTACTTCTTTAATTGTTTGATGAAAGGCTGTATCAAAGCACGCAATCATCTTAGCATTAGGAATTTGAGCCTTAAAAGTTTTTATTCCTATCAAAGCAGCTGGATTATGTAGTGGTGCAAGATCACTAATACTTTCTAATTCACTAATTACTCGATCCGTAATCAAAGTAGAAGAAGAATATTTATTACCTCCATGAACAATTCGATGTCCTACAGCAGCAATTTCATCTAAAGACTGAATAATTTTTTTCTCTATTAATTCTTCTAGTAAAATGGAAGCCGCATCTCCATGATCATGAATCCTTGTTTTACAATATATTTTTTCACCATTGACACGAATCGTATAATCGCTATCACTGGATCCGATTCTCTCAAAACTTCCTTTTGTTAATACTTCTTCAGAAGGCATATCATAAAGCCGAAATTTTAGGGTACTACTACCACAATTCACTGATAATATTTTCATAACTATTTCTCCCTTGTTTTATAAGTATTATACTATATATAATCAAAAATAGCACGAAATATTTTTTTATAATCAAAATGATAGGTATTTGTTACCTATCATTTAAGTTACATTATTTATTCATATAACTTCCACTAGCTTGGTTAAGTCCAGATTGAACTAAACGTCTTGTAATTTCACCACCAACTGAACCGTTAGCACGGCTTGTTGCATCTGGTCCTAAATTAACACCAAATTCGTTAGCAATTTCGTATTTCATTTTATCAATTGCTTGTTTAGCACCAGGTACTCTCATCTTCATAGATCCTTGATTTGAGTTTGTCATTATTTTCACCTCCTACGTTAGTAGATTGTGTTTTTTTTGACAATTTCATACCTGTTTTTTATTGGTAATTTTTGGTTTTCAATTATAACAGTTCTTGATACTCGTTTACATCTTGATTTTTAATAGTAATTGTCTTAGATTCATAAATAGCTTTTTCTAATAAATTTGAAAATTCAAATTTTGCTTCTTCTTTTAAACATTGATCTAAAGTTGGATTAATAACAGGATGTTTTGGTACAAAAACAGTACAACAATCTTCATATGGTAAAATACTTGTCTCATAAGTATCGATTTTTTTAGCAATATCAATAATTTCTAATTTATCAAGACAAGCAACCGGTCTTAATACTGGCATATTTGTTACTTCGTTAATAACATACATACTATGTAATGTCTGACTAGCAACCTGACCTACAGATTCACCATTAATAATGGCATAGGCATGTTCTTTTTTAGCTAATTTTTCCATAATACGATACATCATACGACGCATAATAGTAATAACATAATCATCTTTTACATTTTTATAAATTTCTTCTTGAATTTCTGTAAAAGGAATTATATGTAATTTTATTGTATTAGTATACTTAGATAATTTTCTAACTAAAGTAATTACTTTTTCACGAGCTTCTAAACTAGTATGAGGAATAGATTCAAAATAAACAGCTTCAATTTTAATTCCTCTTTTCATGGCTAAGAAAGTTGCAACAGGAGAATCAATGCCACCACTTAACATTACCAATCCTTTTGGTTGACTACCAACCGGATATCCGCCTAATCCTTGATAAGCATTATAATAAAGCAAGGTTCTATCTTTTAAAATTTCAACTGTCACTACTACTTCAGGATGATGTACATCTACTTTAATATTTTTTTTATTTTTCAAAATAACTCCGCCAAAAATAGGGGCTAATTCATTACTCTTTTTAGGAAACGTCTTATCACTTCTTTTTACGACTACTTTAAAGGTTTCAAAATGTTCTTTTTCCACAGTTTCTGTTAATAAATCACAAATAGATTGTAAATCACTAGGACAACTATATGCAACATGATAGGAATGTATCCCAAAAACCAAATTCAACTGTTCTAATATTTTGTTTAAATCTTTTTCATTAAAAGAAATATACATTCTAGATAAATCACTACTAATAGTAACGCTATAATCTTGTAATTTATATTTTATATTATTAGCAAGAGTCTTTACAAAGAAATTACGATTTCCCTTTTTAGTAGTCAATTCTCCATATTTAATTAATATTACTCGTTCCATTATAGTATCTCCTCTTTTAAAATTTTTATAAATGTTAAAACTTCTTCTATAGTATTTCTACTTGAAAAACTAATTCTTAATGAACTACTACTAATATTTTTATTTTTTGTTAAAGCAAATAAAGCTTTAGAATAAGTCTCATTAGAAGAACAAGCTGTTTTAGTAGCAATATAAATTTCAAATTGATCAAATTTATGAATGATAGTTTCTGGTTTAGTATTTAATATACTAAAATTTAAAATATAAGGTGAACAAGATAAACTAGAATTAATAACAATTCTTTCTTCATCTTTTAAACCATCTCGTAATTTTTGATTTAATACTTCTACTTTTTGATAATTATCAGCTTGTTCATTTAAAATAAGTCGTAATGATTTCGCAAGAGAAGCAATTAAAGCAACAGAAGGTGTTCCTGCTCGATAAATAGTTTGACTTGCACCACCTGAAATTAAGGGTTTTAAGTTTACCTTTTCTTTTTTAACTAGGCAAGCAATTCCTTTTAAGCCATAAAACTTATGAGCACTAAAACTAAATAAGTCAACATTATCTAAAGCTAGAGGAATTTTCCCAACACTTTGAGTACCGTCAACATGAAAAAAAGTCTTAGGATATTTTTTTATCAAGTCCCCAATTGTATCAATATCTTGAATAATTCCAATCTCACTATTTACATGATGAATACTAACTAGAAGTGGTTCTTCCTCTAATTTTGCTTTTAAATCTTCTAAATCAATCTTTCCATTTTCATTTAATTTGACAAATTTTACGTCAATATCTTCCGATAATTGTTGTAAAGTCTCAAGAATAGACGCGTGTTCCAATTCTGTTGTTATAATTAGTTTTTTACGATTTGGATAAAAATCAAGTAAGCCTTTTATAGCTAAATTATTAGATTCACTAGCACTACTAGTAAATATGATTTCGTTTTCTTTGACATGTAAAAGATCTGCTACTTGTCTTGTAGCTTCATGCATAAGTTTACGACTATTAAAACCTAGTTGATGTAAAGAATTAGGATTACCAATAAACTTTCTTGTTACTTCACAAAATGTTTCTAATACTTCTTCTCTCACTGGAGTAGTCGCACTATTATCAAAATATATCATAAAAGTACCGCCTTTCTTCTTGGCTATTATATCATGCGGAAGCAAATTTCTAAAGTTTTTATTTTAAAATATCATCAAAGATAAAACACTAATTATTTTTTAACTAGTGTTTTGTCAGGCAACACCTGGTGTTCATTTTCATGTTGCTTTGTAATTAATTCATTTAAGGATATGTCAGATATATAATTATCATAAAGTCCAGCATAAACATTTCTAAATTTTCTATATTTAATAATCTTATATTGTTGATTTTCTTTTATAACCATATAGAATTGAACGTGCACAATACGATTAAACATGTGACCAGAAGGATTTAAGTTGGATAATTCATAAGCAAATCCAGCAAGATGATTTTTATATTTATTTAATTTATATTTCTCAAACATCTTAGTTCTCCCTTTAATTAATGTTAGTGTAACAAATTTAGTAATTTATTGTCAATTGAAAGAAGCACTTCAAAATAGAAATAGTTATTATATTTTTCTATGCTATAATATTTTGGGAGGGATATAAGTTGAAAGTACTAAGTTTAACGGAACCTTTTGCTACTTTAATACATGAAAAAAAGAAGTTTATTGAAACACGAAGTTGGAAAACCAATTATAGAGGAGAATTATATATTCATGCCAGTATGACTAAAGTATCGAAAAGTGATTTAGAAAATAAAGAACTAATGTCTTTAGTTGATGATAAAAATATGAACTTTGGATATATCATTTGCAAATGTAATTTAGTGGATTGTATTTATATGACTAAAGAATATGTAGAAAGTATTAAAAGAAATAATTATCAAGAATATATTTGTGGTGAGTACAAAGAAGGGCGTTATGCTTTTGTATTAGAAAATATTATCCCACTAGAAAATCCTATAAAAGCAAAAGGACAATTAAATATTTGGAATTACTATAATGAATTTGAAATAATAACTTTAATGGAAAAAATAGAATATGGCTGGATAGACAAAAATAACAATAAACATTATAAACTCGATCAATCATTCTCAAGTGATTATATATTACAAAATCCTAAAGAAATGATTAAAAATCAAATTGGTGTGTGCTGGGACCAAGTGGAACTTGAAAGATATTATTTTAAAGCAAATGATTGGAATATAAAAACCTATTTTATAGTTTACTATAATCATGATAAGCTGCATACCCATACCTTTTTAACTTTTGAAAAAAATAATCTTTATTATTGGTTCGAACATGCCTGGGAAAAGTGTAAGGGAATACATGAATATAAAACGATAAAAGACCTATTATTAGATGTTAGAGATAAATTTATTAAATATGAATTAAATAATAATTATAAAGAAAATAACCTTTGTATATATAATTATAAGAAACCATACTATCACATAGATATTCCAAGTTTTTATAAACACTGTGAATCAGGTATTAAAGTATTATTGGAAATAAAATAATAATAATGCAAAAATGAAACACCTTGACAAAACAAGAATTTCATACTATCATTATAACTGCATATTTCTTTGACAGCATAATTTTACCTTATTTAATGTGTTTTGGGAATATAAGTAGCTAGAGCTGTTAAGTGAACCAAGACTCCCTAAATAAGTGGTAAAATGCGGGAGAAAGGCAAAAGAAAGGAGGGTATTATGTCAAGATATACTGGTCCAAGTTATAGAAAGTCAAGACAACTTGGTATTTCTCTATCAGAAACTGGTAAAGAAATGAAAAGAGCATATGGTCCAGGACAACATGGTCAAGCTAGAAAAGGTAAACCTAGTGATTATGCTATTCAATTAAAAGAAAAGCAAAAATTACGTTTTATGTATGGATTAAATGAAAGACAATTCCATAAAACATTTGTAGAAGCTGGAAAAATGAGTGGTGTTCATGGTACTAATTTCTTAATTTTACTAGAATCTCGTCTTGATAATTTAGTCTATCGTTTAGGATTTGCTACTACAAGAAAAGGAGCTCGTCAACTTGTTAACCATGGTCATATTACTGTAGATGGTAAAAAGGTTAATATTCCATCATTTAGAGTAAAACCTGGTATGAAAATCGCTTTAAAAGAAAACTCTAAAGATCATAAAGCAGCTCTTGATGCTTTAGCAAAAGTAAATAAACGTGTAGAATATGTTACATTTGATGAAAACAAATTAGAAGGTACTTATGTTAGATATCCAGAACGTAATGAACTTAACATGGATATTAATGAATCACTAATTGTTGAATTCTATAATAAGTAAAACTAAAATAAACAAAGTGAGGATACTGAATTATCAGTATCCTCCTTTTATATTAAAATTATACTATTTTCTATTTTTTTATGTAACCAATCAACAACTGAAGGAGAGGCTACAATCAAAATAGTATTAAGACTAAAATTACTATTTAGGTATTCTAAAAATTCCGTTAATTTTATAATATTCTTTTCGTCATTTAATCTATCATCACGAATAATGGCAATCTTATTATCTAGAAAAATCATAGCGCTACTATAATCAGCAATAGAAGAAGATACAAAACAGTTTTGAAATTCTAAACTCTTATATTTTCTTCTATAACTTAAAGCTTGTTGAATTCCTTCATCCGCCAAGGGTGGATTTTCTTTTGCCTGATTATAATCGACCTGAAAACATTTTAATAAATAAACTTTCATGAGTAATATGATAAGATCTTTCCATTTTTATCATACTCTAGAAAATAGCCTTTTAGATCTTTATTATTACCACCTAACTCTGTAGATGAAGTTTGACCAACTACCATATATCCATGATCTGTCAAGAAAACATCACTAAAGTATGTATCTCTACTACCTTTTTCTTCTTCTATTTTAATCTCATTACCATCGCTATCATATCTAGCAAAAATTCCACTATAGCGAAATACATTATACATATCTGTAGATTCTTCCTCATCTTTTACATAAGTATGTCCGACTGCTACTATAGTATCATCATCTACTAATAACTCATTATAACGCTCATTACCATTAAGAGAATAAGTTTTTTCATAAATAACATTACCATCAGCGTCATACTTAACAAGCAATGCACTAGTTGTCTTATCAGCATCAGATGCATCAATATTATCTGTTTTTCCACCAACTACAACATAGTCATCACCAATTTTATCAATAGCACTAAATCCTACTAAATCAGTATATTCATAGTTTTTAACAAATTGTCTATTACCATCTAAATCATATTTAACAAAGATTCCATATCTAGTTGCATCCTTACCAACTACATAAATAGCATTGCCATCTACAATGAAATCATTAAAAATTCCTGATTTACTACCCCCATAATTAACTCGCCATACTTCATTAAAATCCTTATCATATTTAATTAATATACCACCGCCATTAGGATCATTACCAAGTACCATATTTTGTAAAATACTCTGTCCTGCTACAAGATATCCATCATCTATAGCCTTAATTTTAATTAAGTTTGTATCACCTGCAATTTGTAATGTTTTTTCATCTACTATATTACCTGTTTTATCATAAACTACTAACAATCCATCAGTAGCATTATCTTCAATTTGTTGCTCATCATTTTGAACACAACCTACTGCAATATAATAATCTTCTGTTTCTAATACATCATTAAAAGTAGAACTATAACCATCTGTATAAGCTGTTTCAAATACTACTTCTTTATTTGAATTATATTTTGTTAATTTTGCTTTTGCATATTCTTTTTGATAGTCCACATATCTACTATATTTAAAATCACTACTACCAACACCAATATAACCATCTTCAATTGGCTTTACAGTACTTATAGTATCCATATAAACCGTATTATTTTCATTCTGCCACCATTTAATTAGCATAAAAGCAATTTCCAAAACAATAACTATAATACAAAGAACAATAATAAACTTTAGCCATTTTAACATCCTAGTACGATCAGAACTCTTTTTCTTTTTTTCTTTCTTACTTTTCTTTTCTTTCTTTTTTTCATTTACAATTTGTTCTTCTTGCTTATCTTTTTCATTCATTTTATCTTCATTTTTTATTTTTTTTCTCATCATATCACCTACTATTAATATTTTAGCATGAAACTAACAAAACTCAACAATAAAATACTTCTTTTTTCCACGTCTTACTACGACATATTTCTCCTCAATTGCTATCTTTTTTTGCACTATAAAATCTAAATCAGTTATTTTATCCCCATTAACAGTAATACTACCATTATTAATAAATTCTCGTGCTTCCCTTTTACTAGAACAAATATGCATAGCTACTAAAAACTCCACAATATTCATCTCTTCTTTTATTGTTAATCTCTCTAACCCTTTAAAAGCCATTTCTATTTCATTAACAGTAAGCTCTTTAATATTTCCACTAAATAATACTTCACTGATCTTAACTGCCTCTAAATAAGCATCCTCACCATGTAAATCTGTTATTATCTCACGAGCTAATGCTTTATGTGCTTCTCGTAAATGAGGATTTTTATCATTAGACTCCTTTAAACGATTAATTTCTTCTACACTTAAAAAAGTAAAAATCTTTAGATAATCAATAACCATTTCATCATCTACATTAATCAAGTATTGATATAATTCATAACTAGATGTTTTATTACGGTCTAACCATAAAGCATTCCCTTCACTCTTACCAAATTTATTACCATATTTATCAAGTACTAAAGGCATAGTAAAAGCATAAGCTTGTTTTCCTAATTTTTTCTTTATTAAATCAAGTCCTGTAGTAATATTACCCCATTGATCTGATCCTTCTGCTTGTAAGATACATCCTTTATTTTGATATAACCATAAGAAATCATATCCTTGAATTAAAGTATAAGTAAACTCTGCAAAAGTAATTCCTGTTTCCAATCTTCTATTAATAATATCTTTATCTAACATATAATTAATATTAATATATTTACCTACATCTCTTAAAAAGTCTGTTAGTTCATATCCTTTAAACCAATCATAATTATTAACAACTTCTGCTTTACCATCAAAGATCTTACTAACTTGTTTTTTGATTCCTTCTAAATTTTTATTTAATGTTTCTTTTGATATGATCTCACGTTCTGCGGTAGGACGTGGATCACCAATAAGTCCTGTTGCTCCTCCCACTAAAAGAATAGGATGATGTCCTGCTTTAGCAAGACGTTTTGCTGTTACAAGAGATGAATAATGTCCTAAGTGTAAACTATCTGCAGTAGGATCTGTTCCCCAATAAAAGGTAATAGGTTTCCCATTTAGTACTTTATCTAAATCATCTCCAGCAGTATCTTTAATTAGTCCTCTCCATTTTAATTCTTCATATAATGTCATAATTAATCTTCCTCCAACTTTAATTCTTTTATTTTATTTAAATCATAGCCATATTTTTTATAAATACTATCTACATCTAACGTAGTAACTTCATCTTTACTATAGCCTAACTTTTTAGTAATTTCTAATACTTCTTGTTCATTTTTACCTTCTATTTCTATATAAGTAGGTAAATATGGCCACATATCTATATCTATTTCTACACCATCTAACAAATAAGTAATTCGTCTATTTTCCTGATAACTTCTAGCCTCATATCCTAATTCATTCAGAATAAAATTACATTTATCAAAATCAGATACTTCTATTTCAATCTCCTTCGTACCATCAATCAATGGACTTACTATATTTTTAATAGCAAGTGTAGTTTTATTTCCATTTGTTCTAAGTCTAATCCATTTACCATTTTGTTTAGGATTAAAATCATAGACATATCGTCTTTGTAAATAAGCACCCTTTTTAATAGCTTTTAAATTTTCTAACTTTGAAATAATTTCATTCTTATCTACTTCTAACACTCGTACTTCAAATTCGGTATGCATAAAATCCTCCTCAAAATAAAAAGTTCCTAAGAAATAAGGACGAATAATATCCGCGGTACCACCTTATTTCATAGAAACCTATGCACTCTTCTAATTAACGCTTAAGTCACGTTTTTCTCCTTTTAGGTAACTTCAAAATATAACTATCTTAGTTTACACCAACCACTAAGTCTCTTTTTAGTAATTATATTTCTACTAACTAAATATCATCGAAAATTTAATTATACTTTAGCAAAAAATAATATAAATGTCAAATACTAATAAAAGTACTATATAGCCATATAGTACTTTCCTTTTTTACTCGACTTCTTTTTTCTTTTTAGCATTTTCATCTGCTTGTTCTAACTTATATAAAACTTCACTAACAACATCAATTGCTTTAGCACGAACACCGTCTGCTGCTTTTTCTAAAGCTGGAGTTCCTTTTACAACAGCTAAATTAACTAAATCTTGACATTTCTTTTTTATTTGTTCTCCCTTTTTCTTAGCTATCTTTAATACTTTTTCTTTATCAAGATCTGCTAATTCTTGTTTAATTTCTTCTGCTTTTTGTTCAAACATTTCTTTTACTTCATCAACATCAATTTCTTTTACTTTTGAAATAAATTCATCAAATTTCTGTTTTAATTCTCTTCTTGTTTCCTTACCTGATTTTGGAGCAAATAATACTCCAAGTCCAACACCAATCGCAGCTCCTGCTACAAATTTTCCTAAACCACTTTTTTTCTTATCTTTACTCATTACTTTCCTCCTCTTTTTTATTTTTTCTTTTTTGAACAATGCCACTGAAAAAATTAATAATAGTAGATACTATAGTACTTGTCATCGCAGCCATTTTATCACCAACTGTATCAAGTACATTAAAGAATCCATTTAAACTATCTAACTTTTCCTGAGTATCATCCAAAAGAACATTTACTTTGTTAACTGTTTCGATTAACTTAAGTCCTAAAACAATTAACACGATTATAAGTACTATACCTAAGCTATATAAAACAACAGGTAATAATGCATCTAGGAACTCCATTTTTATTCTCCTTTCTTTTCATCGTACATTGAATCGATTAAATCAAATAAATTATCTTCTAAACCATCCGTTGTAGGAGCCTTGTCACCTTCCTTTTTTAAATCACTTCTTCTCCCCGTTGCTTTTTCATGAGAGGCGTCCTTATAATCTACATTATATTCTAGACCTAAATCTGTAAAATATTCCTCTGCATCTCCAACAGTGACTTTAGGTACTGTTGGTCTATCTTCACTTATATCAAGTAATGAATCTTCTTCTTCCGTATTTTCTTTATCAAATTTAATTTCACTTGGCTTTAATTCTTCTTCAAAGATATCATCACTATTACCATAAGCTTTTTCTCTCACACTATCTACATCTAGTTTTTTAGAAGAATAACTACTACTAATTCTAACTTCTTTTTTTGTCACAATATCGTCTTTTTTGTAATTTTGATCCAAAATACCATAAATTGGTGAAATAATTGGTGATGGATGAAATTCATGTTTTTCTTGTTTTCTTTCATATCTACCGTAACTAGATGCATTTACGACACTATCTTTCGCACCACCATATAACTTTGGTTCCTCTTGCTTTACTGTATTATTTTTACCTTGATATAAATTAACTTCTTCTTTTGGTTCAATTCTTTTTACTGGTTCTTTTTTTACTTCTTTAGGTTTTTCCACTTCAGGTTTCTTTACCTCTTCACTTAAATCAATAAAATCATCTTCAAGAATAGCTGGAAATTTAAAATCCTTTTTAGGTGCTTCTTCTTTTACTGTTAATGTTTCATATTCTTCTACTCTAGTTTCCTTTTTTGATTCTGGTAACACAATTTTTTTAGCAATTGGTTTTTCCTTTTTTTTCTCTTTTGGTTTTTCTTCAACTTCTACGTATTCTTCTTCAAATAATGCATTTTTTAATTTATCAAATAATTTCATGATTTCACCTCTTATTTTGTTTCATCAATTTCAATTTCTTCTTCTTCTCTTGGAGTATATCCCTCATAATTATCATACTGTTCTACGTAATCCAAATAACTTTGATTAGTTGATCCACCTACTGGTTCCATAACATTATAAGTTTCTTCACGATAATTTAAAACATTATCACCTATAATACTCTCTAAGACATTACGATTAAATTGTAATGATGTTAAAATATTACTCATGTAGATAAGAGCATTATTTATATCTTTTTCTTGTAAGTATGCTTCTATTTTACCATAGTTATACATAAACTCTACAAAATAATAACCATCACTACCTATTTCAGTTATTTCTAAATATCCTTTTTTACCATTATAATCTAAAGCTTTAGAATAATAAGCATCCTCATTTTCTTCATAAGAACCTTCTACTTCATTATAATAACTAACTACATCAATATAAAAATAATAATTATTATTTTTATCATCTAATAGTTGGGCATTATAATCATCTTTAGATACAAATCTAATACCATTTGGTACATAATATTTATATCCATCAAAAACAACATTAGATAACTCATTATCACTAGATAATAAAATTGGTAACAACTGATCTATACTTTTATCATTCAATGTTGTACAGCCAGTTATCATGAATAGGAAAAGGATAATTAATAATATTTTCTTTTTCATATTACACCTACTCTAAATCATTATATCAAAAAACATAGAGAAATTCATCTTTTTTTTGCAAAAAGATAGAAGATATTCTTCCCCTTAGAAGAAAACTTCTCTTCATACTCTGTCATAACAAAAGTTTGATCTTGTTTTTCCTTATGATAGTCAAGCGATACTTCTTCAAAATAATAACCATGTTGACTAAGAGTTTTTAAAGAATAAGCAAAAAGCAATTCATTATCTGTTCGAAGTGCAATTTGATTTTTATCTTGAAATAATAAATCATAAACTTGTAAAAACTTAGGACTAGTTAAGCGTCTATTTTGATGACGATTCTTAGGCCAAGGGTCAGAAAAGTTTAAATAAATAGTTGTAATTTCATGATCAAAAACATTCGCAAGTTCTAGAGCATCTAAGCAAATAAGACGTAAATTAGGTAAAGTTTCAGGCATTCTAAGAATAGCTTTTGCTAAAATACTATCACTTTTTTCAACACCAATGAAATTAATATCTGGATACAATTTAGCCATCTCATAAATAAATTTACCCTTTCCCATTCCTATTTCTAAATGAATTTCCTGATTATTCTGAAACACATCATGCCAGTTTCCTTTATAATCCATGGGATTTCTAATTACTAAAGAACAATTTTCTAATATTTCTTCTTTATTTTTTACATTTCTTGTACGCATCTTTAAAAGTCCTTTCCTAATAATATTGTCATTCATGAAGTAATTGTAGCATATAATAAAAAAGAAAGGAATAGATAGTATGATGAATCAAATGCCATACGGAATGTTTCCGCCTAATCAACCAAACGGAATGATGCCAAATAACCCTAACTTTTTCCCAAACAACAACAATTTTGGTAATAATTCTATAAATGAGCGGTTAAATAGTCTTGAAAATCAAGTAAATCGCATTGAAAGACAACTTAGAAGAATGGAAAATCGCATCAATAGAATTGAAAACTCCATGGTTATGCCATTAAACAGCCAAGATACAGGCTATGGAAACAACAATAGTAAATATATGATGTAAAGAGGAAATTCCTCTTTTTTTCATGTTAAAATAGAAATAGGTGAAAAATATGTTAATCATTGGAACTTATAATATACAAAATAAGTATTATTTAAAAAAATATAATGGAATAGAAGGAAAACAAGATAATGTTAAATTATTAAATGAATTGTTAGAAAAATATCATCTAAATATTTTAGGTACTCAAGAAATGACTTCTTGGTATTTAAAAAGATGTCAAAAGTTTCTAAAGAATTATCATATAGTAGGAAAATATCGTTATCCCAATATTATCTTAAAAAAATTTAATGAAACAAACAGTATTATTACAAATTATGAAATTATTAAAACAAAAACTCTTCATTTACCCTTTTTTCCTACTATTACTCCTCGTATCATAACGAGTGCCTTAATAAAAAATAAAGAAGGACAAGAAATATTATTTTTTAACACTCACTTATCAATAGGCAATTCTACTGTTCAAAAAAGGCAATTAAATTTTATTTATAAGCTTCTTCTAACTACTAAAAAGCCTTTAATTTTAACTGGTGATTTTAATATGACAATAGATAATCCTAATATGAAAGATTTTATTCATAAATTAAAGAAATTAGATATTGCTAGAATACCAGTCTTAGAAAAGACTTATAAAAATCATACAAAAGAAAAAGCAATTGACCATATTTTTATCTCTTGCCATTTTGAACTTGTTAAATATCAAGTCATAAAAGATCCTATTTTTCATAACTCTAGTGATCACTATCCTATTATTGCCTTTTTAAAAATAAATAATTAACACTTTTTTCGGACATACTAAAATTGACAATTAATAACGTTTAAATTATACTAAAAAAGAAAAAGGTTGGGATAGTATGCAGTTAAAAGAATTAGATATTGAAAAGTTTGATCAATTTGTTCGTAATCATAAATTAAAGAGTCATTTCTTACAATCGGCAGCTTGGGGAAAACTGTCTAAAAAGAAAAGACATCTTACTCCTTACTATTTAGGATTAGTTGATGATAAAGACCAAATTGTAGCGGCGACATTACTACTACAGAAAAAATTACCTTTAGGGTTATGTTACCTTTACGCACCCCGTGGCTATGTTATTGATTTTTATGATCATGATTTACTAGAAGAATTTACAAAGCAGGTTGTTAAATTTGCGAAAGAAAAAAAGGCTATCTACTTAAAAATAGATCCCGACATTATTTGGCAAAAAACACAGTATAATGGTACTATTATTGAAGTTGAAAAGCAAAAAAAGGAACTTTACAATCATTTACAAAAGCTAGGTTATAGACACTTAGGCTTTACAAAGAATTTTGAAACATCACAACCAAGGTATACATTTCGTATTGACTTACATCAAAGTATGGAAGAAATAGAAGAACATTTTTCTAAGACTACTAAACAACGGATCAATAAGTCATTAAAGCTAAAAACAACAGTTAAAATTGGTAACTATGATGATTTAACAACTTTTTTTGAATTAATGATGTTGACAGAAGATAGAAAGAACTTTGTATCTTATCAATTAGACTACTATCAAGAACTTTACAAATTATTTAACGAAAAAGATAAAGCTATTTTATTTTTAGGACAAGTTAATATGGATGATATGTTAGAAATCATTAAGCAAAATAAAGAAGATATAGAAAAGCAACTAGAATCTTTACCAAAAGAAAACTTATCTAAAAGCAATAAAAATAAACAAAAAGAATTAAATAAACAGTTAGAAAAATTAAATAAAGATATTACAAAATATCAAGATATTAAAGAAAAATATGGAAACGAAATTACTCTTTCTGCCCATATGATTATGGAATATGGTAATAAAGCTTGGGTATTATATGCTGGTAATCATAATATTTTGACGGAAACTTATACCAATTATCACACTTATTATGAGCATCTAAAATATTGTAAAAATGAAAAACTAGATATTTATGATCAATTCGGTACAATTGGTGATTTATCAAAAGATAATCCACGATTAGGATTACATGAATTTAAAAAGAAATTTGGTGGGGATTATATTGAATTCATGGGAGAATTTGATTATGTCATAAAACCTTTTTTCTATTTTGTTTTTACTAAACTAGTACCAATTTATCGTAATATGGTTAAAAAAAGAAAGAAGAAGGAGCTAAAACATGAAGTTAGTACTGTTAAAAAATGAAGAGTTTAAAAATTGGGCTTTAGAAAATGACGAGATTAGTTTTCATCAAACATTAGAATGGGCTAATTTAAAGAAGACAAATGGATGGAATCATTATTTTGTAGGTTTAAAA
>CAJFVY010000017.1 GCA_904420615.1 uncultured Bacilli bacterium
AATTGATATAAGAGGTTATAAATTATTAGATAATGAATTAAATAGTGGTAATAGAATAAAAGATTATAGACTAGATATCTTGTTAGAAAAAGAGAATCATTTGATATCAATTGAGATGAATCAATATGTATATCCCTATATTAATATTAAAAATGAAACCTATTTATATCGCTTAGCGGGAAGTGGATATTTAGAGAGTGATCAGTATAAAAGGAAGTATGTCACCCAAATAAACTTTAACAATAGTAGAAGTGGGTATGTTTCCGTACTCGATTATGAATTACAAAATAAGGAGTATAACTTAGTAATAGAAGGAATAAAAAAATATGAAATATATCTTTTAAATTATAAGGGAATACGATATAATGGGAGTAATGAGAATGAGATGTATTTATCGATGTTTACAGCGAAAAGTTATGAAGAATTAGAAGGGATTATAGGAGAAAGTAAGGAGGGATGGAAGATGTATGAGGAATTAAAAAGATTAGGGATAGATGATAAATATAATGCATATTATGATGCAGAAATTGTGCATAAGAAAGAGATGAATTCTGCTCGTTATGAAGGAAGAAAAGAAGGAATGCGAGTTGGAAGTAAGAATAGAGAAGTAGAAATAGCGAAGAATCTTCTTAATATGAAACTACCAATAGAAGACGTAATAAAAGTGACAGGTTTGAGTAAAAAAGAAGTAAATAAACTAATGGTATCTTAGTAGCTTTAGAGTTCTAAAAAGAGAAGAACTCTTTTATTTGTTTTACACTTTTCTAGTTAAGTAACTTGCTTAATTTGTATCTTTTTGTTAAAATAAAAACGAATAAAAGGTAATGAGCTTTTAAAAAAGTGCAAAGTATTGTATTTTTTTTTCGTCAGGGATAAGGATGTGTTAAAATGGCAAAATATGATGATAGTTCAATTAAAATTTTAGAGGGATTAGAAGCAGTTAGGAAAAGACCTGGAATGTATATTGGGTCAACTGATAGAAAAGGCTTACACCATCTAGTTTGGGAAATTGTTGATAATTCAATTGATGAAGCGATTAATGGTTATGGAAAGCATATTAAGATAACGATTCACAATGATAAAAGTGTCAGTGTACAAGATGAAGGAAGAGGAGTTCCAGTTGGAATGCATGCCTCAGGTAAATCAACACCAGAAGTTATCTATACAGTTTTGCATGCTGGTGGTAAGTTTGAGGAGGCAGGTTATAAAGTATCTGGTGGCTTACATGGAGTAGGTGCTAGTGTTGTTAATGCTTTATCTAAGTGGATGGAAGTAACAATTAGACGTGATAAGGGTGAATATTACATAAGATTTGAAAATGGTGGTAAAGTAGCAGTACCATTAAAGAAAATTGGTACTACTAATAAGACTGGTACTACAGTACGATTTTTACCCGATGATGAAATATTCTCTAATACTAATTTTTCTTTTACGACTATATGTGAGAGAATGCAAGAATCTGCTTTTCTTTTAAAAGGCCTTACTATTGAAGTCATTGATGAAGAAGACGAAAGACATCAAGTCTATTGTTATGAAAAAGGATTAGAGGCGTTTGTAGATTATTTAAATGAAGATAAGACAGTACTTCATAAACCACTTGTATTTGAAGGAGTAAAAGATAAGATTGATGTTGAAGTAGCAATGCAATATACAGATACTTATCAAGAAAATATTGTATCCTTCGTTAATAATGTTAAGACAAGTGATGGAGGTAGTCATGAAGTCGGTTTTAAGACTGCTTTAACAAAAGTTTTTAACGATTATGCTAAGAGTAATGGGTTTATTAAAGGAAAAGAAAAAGCTTTAGAAGGTAGTGATGTTAGAGAAGGATTGACAGCTGTTATATCGCTTAAGGTTCCAGAAGAATTATTACAGTTTGAAGGACAGACTAAAGGAAAGTTAGGAACGCCACAAGCTAGAACAGCTGTTGAGTCTATTGTCAGTGAGAAATTACAATATTTTTTAGAAGAAAATAAAGCAATTGCGACTGAAATTATTAATAAATCATTAAAGAGTAAAATAGCACGTGAGGCAGCAAGAAAGGCACGAGAAGAAGTACGAAAGGGAAAAAATAAGAATCCAAGAGAACGAGCACTATCAGGTAAACTTTCTCCTGCTCAAAGTAAAGATAAGACTAAAAAAGAATTATTTTTAGTAGAGGGAGATTCTGCTGGTGGTTCAGCAAAACAAGGAAGAGACCGCCGCTATCAAGCAATTCTTCCATTACGTGGTAAAGTATTGAATACAGAAAAAACTAAAGAGAGTGATATTTTAAAAAATGAAGAAATTAATACTATGATTTATACAATAGGTGCAGGATATGGTTCTAACTTTGATATTAATGATTGTGAATATAGTAAAGTAATTATCATGAGTGATGCTGATGAAGACGGAGGACATATTCAGTGTTTACTTTTAACATTTTTCTATCGTTATATGAGACCGTTAATAGAAGATGGTAGACTATATGTAGCATTACCACCACTATTTAAGATTCAATGTGGTAAAACAATAGAGTATGCTTATTCTATGGATGAGATGAAAGAAAAAATAAAAGGAAGAAAATGTGAAGTACAACGTTACAAAGGACTTGGTGAAATGAATGCAGATCAATTATGTGAAACTACTATGAAACCAGGCACTAGAACCTTGATTCGAGTAAATATTGAAGATGCTCAACTTGCTGAAAAAAGAGTATCCGTTTTAATGGGGGATGATGTTCCACCACGTAAAGAATGGATTGAAGAAAATGTAGAGTTTTCATTAGAAGATGACTATGAAATTTAGGAGTTTTTTATGAAATATAAAAATGGAGAAGATGCAACTGAATTCAAGAATGAAATGAATAATAGAAGTCTTAATAGAAGACGTAATAGAAGGTAGTGATTATATGGCAAAGAAGAAAACAGAAACACAAGAGGTAATAGAAAAGATATATGACTATACCCTAGAAGATATTATGGGGGAAAGGTTTGGTAGTTATTCTAAATATATCATACAAGAGCGAGCTATTCCTGATGCTAGAGATGGACTAAAACCAGTACAACGTCGTATTTTATATTCTATGCATAAAGAAAAAAATACTTATGATCATGGATATCGTAAGAGTGCTAAGACAGTAGGAGATGTTATTGGTAATTATCATCCTCATGGTGATAGTTCCATTTATGATGCTATGGTTCGTATGAGTCAACCATGGAAGACACGTCTTCCTTACATTGATATGCATGGTAATAATGGTTCTATTGATGGTGATAGTCCTGCTGCTTACCGTTATACAGAAGCGAGACTATCTAAAATTAGTAATGAGATGTTACGTGATATTGATAAGGATACCGTAGAATTTGCTCCTAACTTTGATGATACTACCAAAGAACCAACCGTTTTACCAGCTAGGTTTCCAGCTTTATTAGTATATGGCTCTCAAGGAATATCAGCTGGATATGCTACTAATATTCCTCCACATAATTTGGGAGAAATTATTGATGCTACCATTCATCGTATTGATAATCCTAATTGCTCTTTAGATACTTTAATGAAGTATGTGAAAGGACCAGACTTTCCAACTGGTGCTATAGTAGAAGGCCTTGCTGGTATTAAAGAAGCATATGAAACAGGAAAAGGTCGTATTATTATTCGTAGTAAATATGAATTTGATGAAAAGAGTAATTCTCTAATTATTACGGAAATACCATTTGAAGTTAATAAATCATTATTAGTGAAAAAGATTGATGATATCAGATTAGATAAAAAAATAGATGGTATCGTAGAAGTTCGTGATGAATCTGCCGCTGATGTTAGAATCGTAATTGATCTTAAAAAGGGTGCTAATCGTAATCTTATTTTAAACTATTTATTAAAAAATACGGATATGCAGATTAGCTACAATTTCAATATGGTTTCCATAGTTAATAAACGTCCAAGATTATTAGGCCTTGCTGCTTCTCTTGATGCCTTTATTCGTCATCAAAAAGAAGTTGTGACAAGAAGAACTAATTTTGATCTTGCCCATGCTAAAGCTCGTTTTCATATTGTCGAAGGACTAATTAAATGTATTTCTATCTTAGATGAAGTAATTAAAGTCATCAGAGGATCTAAAAATAAGACAGATGCTAAAGAAAACTTAGTCAAAGAATTTGATTTTACCATTGACCAAGCAGAAGCTATTGTAACCTTACAACTATATCGATTAACTAATACCGATGTAGTCGCACTACAAGAAGAACTTGAAAAATTAAATAAGATTATTACAGGATTAGAAGCTATTTTAAGTGATGAGAATATGTTAAAATCAGTAATGAAAAAAGATTTAAGAGATGTAAAAAAAGAATTTGCTCTTCCACGTTTAACAGAAATAAAAGAAGAAATTACAGAAATAAAAATAGATACTTCTTCTATGATACCAAAAGAAGAAACAATTGTAACCTTGAGTAGAGAAGGATATATTAAACGCACTAATTTAAGAAGTTATAATGCTTCATCAAGTGAAGAAACTACTCTTAAAGAAGGGGATTACTTACAATCTATTTATCAAATGAATACCAAAGATACCTTGCTTGTCTTTACTTCTTTAGGAAATTACTTATATATTCCAGTTCATACTATTTATGATTTAAAATGGAAAGACTTAGGAAAGCATGTTAGTAATTTAGTACCACTTGCCCAGGGAGAAGAAATAATAGGTTCACTACCAGTTTCTGATTTTAATAAAGACATTAATATTTTACTTGCTAGTAAAGAAGGTATGATTAAACGTACTAGTCTTAAAGATTTTAAACTAGTTAGGTACTCTAAACCAAGTTGTTGTATGAAACTAAAAGCAACAGATCAAGTAATTGCGGTTAGTTTTGATAAAGGCGATGATATCTTTATTCAAACACATGACGGTTATGGCCTTTGGTTTAGTAAAGAAGATGTTCCAGTTGTAGGAGTAAAAGCTAGTGGCGTTAAAGCTATTAACTTAAAAGACGATTATGTTGTTTCTATGAGTAACTTTACTTTAGACGATCATTTATATGTAGCGATCTTAACAGATAAAGGAACAGGAAAAAGGGTTCGTCTAACAGATTTTGAAAAATCAACAAGAGCTAAGAGAGGTTTAATGGTAATTCGAGCTGTTAAGACAAATCCATATCATATTATTAAGACTTTTGTTACAAGTAATAAGAATAAAATTGGTATTAAGACGAAAGATATTGATTATATTAAACCATCAGAATTAGCTATTGCTGATAGATATTCTACAGGAAGTACAATTAGTAAACATAATATTGTTGATGCCTTTTTAGTGCCAACGTTAGAAGATGTAAAAGAAGAAGAACCTAAAAAAGAAATAGACTTAAAAGATGTAGATGCAAGACTAATGACAATTGATGATTTTCTAAATGATAAATAATAAGAAAGATACCTAGTTGCACTAGTCAAGAAAAAGTAGACAGTAAAAAAATGCACTTAAAATCCTGATTCAATTTTATATTGGATTGGGGTTTTATAATTTAATGCATAACTAGGTCTTTCATAATTATAATAATTAAT
>CAJFVY010000018.1 GCA_904420615.1 uncultured Bacilli bacterium
CAATTCCTTTCTAACAAACAAAAAATCGACTCATAAGAATCGATTTCTATCTTGAAGTCTATTCGACTTTTTTCCATTCTGGGGCGGCGTATGAGGATCGAACTCATGCATACTGGTGCCACAAACCAGCGTGTTAACCACTTCACCAACGCCGCCATAACTCAGCAATAATATATTATCAAATAACTGAAAGTAATGCAAGATATTTTTATGTGAAACTAAAAAATAATTTATCATACATAATAATATAAAGAGACAATATAATAAAAAAGCTCCATTCTCTTTCATTAGAAAATGAAACTGTAATAGTTAAATACTATATTTAATTTTTAAATACTCTAAAATAGCATAGGCTGCGTCTCTTCCACTTCTTCCAGCAAAAGCTACTGTAGATGGAGTATTGGTTAAGTCTCCTCCTGCAAAAACTTTTTCACGTGAAGTTCTACCATCTTGATCAATCTTTACTTTACCTCGAAGATTACGTTCTAATCCTAATTTACTAACTACTTTTTCTTCTACTTTAGAACCAATAGCCATGATGACAGAATCACATGGAATATGGTAATTGCTTCCTTTTATATTCACTGGACTAAGACGACTTTCCCCTTCTTTTTGAACTAGTTCTGTCTTGATGACTTCTACTCCTTCTACTTTAGTATCTCCATCTATACTTAAAATATTATGTTGAAATAAAAATTCTACTCCATCCCTCTTAGCATCATCAATTTCACTTTTAGTAGCCGGCATCTCTTTTTCACTCCGTCTATAGATTACATAGACATGTTTCGCACCTAATCGTTTTACCGTTCTAGAAACATCCATAGCTACATTACCACCACCACTTACTATCACTGTTTTACCATGATAATCGCTATAATTCTTATTTTCTAAAAGTTCGTTACCACCATAAACACCTTCTAAGTTTTCATTAGGAATTTGCATCATCAAGGAAACATTACCACCAATTCCTAAGAAAACAGCATCATATTCTTTTTCAAGATCCTCTAACATGATATCTTTTCCTAATTCTTGATTCAATTTTACCTCTACTCCTAAATCTAAAATCTTATCAATTGACTTTTTAAGAATACTTTTAGGAAGGCGGAAATCAGGAATACCATGATATAAAATACCACCTAAATAGTTATGTTTCTCATAAATAACAGGAGTAATTCCATTCTTAGCTAGAAAAGCAGCACAAGTAAGACCGGCTGGACCACTACCAACTACCGCAACTTTAAAACTTTTCTTAGGAATATTCTTTTCTCTTATCTTCCAATCCTGTTCTATAGACATATCTCCAATAAAAGCCTCCAATTCACCAATTGGGACAGCTTGATAAGATACTCTTTTTACGCAAGCTCCTTGGCATTGCTTATCATAAGGACAAACTCTCCCACATATAGCCGGTAAAACAGTCGTTTGACATAATATTTCATAGGCATGTCTATAATTTTTATCTTTAATATCTTCTATAAAAGCCGTAATATCATTATTAAAAGGACATCCTACTTGACAAGGTTTAGTCACACAATGAACACACATATTAGCTTTTTCTAAAATACTACGCATGATCTTTTCCTCCTAACAAATAAGATCGATTTTTAAAACTAGTATGTAATAGTTTTTCTGCAAGCAAACTATTAGGTTTTCCTAAAAATTTTTGATATAGTTCTTCTATTTCAGGATTCTTGTGACAAAATCTTATCTTAGCATGATCATCTTCTTTTTCTATACTTTGTAAACGTCTTTTTTTCTTCTCTTTCATTTCTAATAGAGTTAATTTTGGTTGTCCACCGCCACCAGCGCAGCCATAACTACAACTCATTACTTCAACAAAATGATAAGTAACTTCTTTTTTTTCTATTTTTTCAAGAAGATGAACGACATTCTTAATGCCATTTACTACTGCTACCTTGAGTGTAACTTCTCCCATATCGACCTCTGCTTCTCTTACTCCTTCTAGTCCCCTAACTTCTTGTAAAGTAATCGCATCTTTCTCTAAATCTTTTCCATTAAGAAAATAATATGCACTACGAAGAGCTGCTTCCATAACACCACCTGTTTTACCAAATAAAAGACCAGCACTAGATCCTTTTCCTAATGGGGAAGAAAATTCTTCACTAGATAAAGTTTTAAAATCAATACTACTTTCTTTCAATAAGGATATAAGTTCTCTAGTAGTTAAAACATAATCCGTATCTTTTAGATCATCTTTCTTAAAATAATCACGTGCTTTATTTACTTCATCTCTTTTAATTTCTGATTTTTTTGCAGTACAAGGAGCTATTACAACATTTAATATTTTACTCGCATCAAGATCTTTTTCTTCTGCAAAATAAGTCTTAATCATAGTACTTTGCATTGTAATAGGACTCTTACACGTAGATAAATTAGGTAAAAAATTAGGATAAAAAATTTCAGCATAGGAAACCCAAGCTGGACAACAGGAAGTAAACATGGGTAAAGTACCATTATTTTTAATACGATTTACTAATTCCATTGCTTCTTCCATAATGGTTAAATCAGCTCCAAAGGTAATATCAAAAACATAATCAAATCCTAACTTTTTTAAGAAAGAAACGATCTTTCCTTCATAGTTATCTTCTCCTAAAGAAAAAGCTTCACCTATTGCAACTCTAACTGCAGGTGCAATACTAATCGTTTTAATAATGTCTTTTCTTTTTAACAGTTGCTTTAATTTTAAATAATCTAATCGTTCATGAATTGCTTCTGTGGGACACATATTAGCACACTGCCCACAATGAATACAAATAGGTTTTAAAGACTTATTAATATCATATCTTTTTGCTACTGTAATTTCATCGCGACAAACTTTTACACAATAACCACATTGAATACATTTCAAGTCATCTTTAACAATTGCGGGATTATCTTCACTATAAATAATTTCTAAATCACTATCTTTCATTACTACACCATCCTAATTTCATCATACAAGTAAAGTATGAACCAGGTCAAGATAATTTTTATATGTATCTTAACACTAATTTCTATCAGCATTATAAAAGCCATTGGTTGTTAGACACTGTCAATCTTTAATTTAAACTTTTCGTAAAAAAATTCTAGTATTATTCCATACTAGAATTAAATCCACGATCAAGTCCATCTTCTATTTCTTGTTTAAATACTTCTTTAAAATGAGGTATTTCTTTTTTGATAATATCAGGATAAACATTCTTGGTATTTAAAATAGCACGTTCTATATCAAAAATATTTACTTCCTGTCTATTATCATAGATAGCATAAGAAAATGCTTGTTGTAATAAAGTCAAAGTGATATCAGGATAACGTGATCCTATTTCATAGATACGGCGATATTCACTAGTTAAATCAGTTAAAAATCCCATTATTTTTTCTTGTACATAGGGATCATACAATAATTTAGCTCCTGTTTTCTTTTCAATCTTAGGAAGTGTTCCCATACAAATTGCAATTGTTTCTTCTCTTGTTGGTTCAGCTACTTCTACTTTTTGGAATCGTCTTACAAATGCTTTATCTCGTAAAATATAGCGTTCATACTCTTCACTAGTAGTTGCTCCAATGACTTTAATATCCCCACGGTCAAGTCCTGGTTTAAAAATATTAGCAAAATCAAGTGCTTCCCCTTTCGCTCCCATTAAAGTATGAATTTCATCAATAAATAAAATTAAATTATTATATTCTTTTAATTCATCCAATAATATTTGAATCTTACTTTCACCAGTATCTGGATCAACTCCTAATAAAGCAGAAGTATTAATTTTAATAATAGTATAATTTTTTAAGGCATTGGGTACATTTCCTATTTGAATTCGATAAGCTAACCCTTCTACAATAGCTGTTTTACCTACACCAGGTTTACCTACTAAAATAGCAGATTTTTCAGGAGTAAGTAAAATTAATACTAATTGTTTAATTTCTTCTTCTCTACCAATAGCTGGATTAGTAATATATTCTTTTTCATTAAAGTTTTCACCATAACTTTTTAAAATACTAACTTTAGATCTTCTAATTTCCTCTTTCATCTTTTCACTTCCTTATTATTTATAGTATACCATTCTAAAGGAAAGATGTAAATTTTACTTCAAAATTATTATGATAAATAACGAATTGTACATCCTATTTGTTGTAATTGTGTTAAATATTGAGAAGATACTAAAATAGTAATCTTCTCAAGTGGTACCCCAATACGATTTATTTTTTCTAAATCATCATATAACACATATCGTTCTAAAATTTTTTTATAGTCTTTTTCTGTTTCTTCTATATTCAAAATATTGATTTGATTTAATTGTTGTTGTATCGCTGCATCTATAAACTGTAAATTCTGTTTTACTTTACCGCCTCTCAATTTATAAGGGAAAGGAAGTTTTTCATCAATATTTTTTGTAGTAACTGTAGTATGATGAAAGGATAGTTCTACTAAAACCTCTTCTTTAGAACTAGATAAATTTCCTTCATAGCTAGCTGCATTCACAATACTAATTAAGCATAAAAAAAGAAAAACAAATAAAACGCCATATTTCTTCACTTTTCGACACCTCAATAATAATATGGTCCAACAACTATTTATTTATTCTTCTTTGATAGCTGAAACAAAATAAAATTTATTTCTGCAATGAATGAAATGCTGTTATTCTACTTTTTCAAACATTTCAATTCCTACACCACAAATTGGGCATTTAAAGTCTTTTGGAAGTTCATCTCCTTCATAAATATAACCACATACTTTACATTTCCATTTGTTAGTCGTAATTTCTTTTTTTATATCTTCTTCTACATAAGTTGGAGCATTCTTAGGTGTCTTTCCTTTTAAGACTTCATGATAATATTGATAAGTCATAGGTTGATAATCATGATAGGTTTTACTTTCTATTACTTCTCCTACAAAAATAGTATGAGTAGATGTCTCCAAGGTACTAATTACATTACAAACCACATAACCACAGCTATCACAAATTACTGGCACATCTTGAATCATTTCATAATCAAATTCCATAAATTTATCAGTCTCTTTACTACTATGATATCCAAAAGTTCCAATTAATTCTTTTTTACTTTTCTCATGTAAAACAGATAAAGAAAAACGGCCATTTTGTTTAATACACTGATTTGTATAATTATCATGATTAACACTAATAGCAATCGTTTGAGGATTTGCGGTTATTTGCATAGCACTATTTAAAACACATCCTACTTTTCTAGTATCGTCCATTGTACCAACAATATATACACCATAAGATAATTTTTGTAATATGTTATTTTTCACTATATTTTCTCCTATCTTATATTTATTCTACTTCTTTTTCCCATAAACCATGCAAATTACAATAAGAATAAATCTTCATACCACTTTCATATGGTACTACAAGACTTGGTTCAAAAGAAAAAGTAAAATGTTTTTCTATAACTTCATTTTCATAAACTACAAAAATATATTCAATATAATGTTTTTCTTCCATAACATGTGGTACGGTAATTTTAATGTTATCTCCTAACTTTTCATAGACTGGTACGTGTTTTTCCACTGCTGCATCTGTAGAATTAGCTATTACAGATTGCATTTTTTCTCCACAACACATTAAATTACCATCATCACAATTACATTCTTCTAATACTCTTACCAAAGTATTACATTTCATACATTTTTTTAAATTTAACTCTTTCATATTATCCCTCTTTTCCTTTTTTATTTTATCATACAATCTTTCATTCTGTCTAACTTTTCATTCTAAATTTTAACATATTTAAAGCATTCTTTTTGATGAGAATTAATTACACCAATAGCCTGTAAATAAGAATAGATAATAGTAGTACCGACAAACTTCATTCCTCGTTTTTTTAAATCATGTGAAATAGTATCTGATAGTTCTGATCTTGTTTTATCTATCTCATAGACAATTTTATTTTTTGTAAAATGCCAAATATAATTAGAAAAAGCTCCATATTCTTGTTGTATATTTTTAAATATTTTAGAATTATTAATAGCTGCTTTAATTTTTAATTTATTTCTAACTATATTTTTATTATTTAATAATTCTTCTATTTTTTTATCATCATATTGACAGATTAAATTAATATCAAAATGATCAAAAGCTTTCTCAAAAAAACTTCTCTTATTTAAAATACATTCCCAAGATAAACCAGCCTGAAAAGACTCTAGTATTAAAAGCTCTAATAATTTTTGATCATCATAAAGAGGCTCTCCCCATTCTTCATCATGATACTTTATATATAACTCATTCTTATCATTTACCCAATTACAACGTTTCATCTTGTTTTTCATGTTATATTTTAACTCCTTCTAACTCTAATAAATCCTTTTTGATCTTAATTCCACCAGCATAACCAGTAAGACTATTACTAGATCCTATTACGCGATGACAAGGAATAATAATAGAAATCGGATTATGCGACACTGCCCCTCCAATAGCTTGAGCTGACATACTCTTCTTATGTAATCTCGAAGCTACTTCATGCGCTATTTCTCCATAAGTTCTAGTGTTACCATATGGAATATCACATAATATTTGCCATACTAGCTTTCTAAACTTACTACCATCAGGTTTTAATGATAATTCATCAATTTTAGGTTCTTCGCATTTAAAATACCGATCTAACCAATTTTTCGTTTGCATTAATATTGGAAGATCATCCTTTTCTATTAAGTTTTCTTTTAAACTTCCCAAATAATATTTTTGATTTTTTATCCATAACCCTATTAAATTGTTATTATCACTTACTAATAATAATTTACCAATTGGTGAATCATAATATGTTTTATATAATGACATATTCTTTTCTCCTTTCTTTTAGATTATACCCTAAAATATGATAACTGTATCAAACTTTATATTTCCATACCCCTACTTTCCCTTTCAACTTTATTTGGTCCTTCACCAATTCGGCTTTTGAAAATATCCAAACATAATAACCTATCACAAGTGGATGATTTATATATTCTTTTGGGTAAGCTTGCATTTCTTTTATATTTTTTTCATCAATACGAATACAATCTAGTACTTTTACTTTACTATGTATATAACCATATTTTATCTTTTTTTTAAATATATTTTGATATTTCTGCAATTCTTTTTTGGATAACTTACTATTAGAGGCATGAATATAAATTTCTCCACAATAGGGTAATTTCATCTTTGTAATATAAATATTTATCTTATTCTCACTAATAAGACTAGCATATGGTTCTCTTACTGTCAGCATTTTTAAATACTGACTATTATTGTATAAAATACCTTTTTGTTTTAATTTTCTAATTCTATTATCAATAGAAGAAAAAGATCGATTTAACTTTTTAGCAAGTTCATCTTTTGTCATAACTAAATAATAATCTATTAATACTTGATCTTCTTCTTTTGTCCAAGACTTAGCTAATTTATCAGCATTTATTCTCCTAGCTCTATGATTAATAGAACTGACTGTACGATTTAAATGCTTAGCAATCTCTAATGAACCCTTTTCTTTATAATATCTTAAAATGTATGCATCTTCTTTTTTGTCCATTTACCACTTCTATGTAATCCCAATCTATTAGCTCTACATATACAAGCTTCGCTTGTTCTATTTAACAAGGAAGCAACATATTTACTACCTTTATCAGGATAATATTTAGTTAATATGTTATCTTCTTCTTCCGTCCAACCAACTACATAATCAGGAATGATTCTGCTCTTATAATCTTTTTTTACCTTTAACCAATTATTATAATATAATCTACTAACTTCTTTACTATCATAATTATAATATTCTTGATAAGAAAGTTCTAAATTATACCATTCAAGAAATAAATTAGAATGATGAATAAACTCTAATACCTGTTTTTCAATATTTTCTTGTGTATATTTTATTCGTAACAAAGGTATCTGTTTCCTTTTACAAAATTCATTCTTAATATGATCATGTCTTTGATTTGTTTTTAATATGACACTAGCAGGTATAACATGACTTCTATATACATTCGTTTCAAAAAAATGTTGTACTCCATCATATTCAATTAGTCCCATTAATTGATTCTCTTTATAAATTCCAAAATCAAATAATAATATATTTTTATCTTTACATTCTCTGAATCCCACTTCTTGTTTAAAGTCAATATGATTATCCAATAGAATTTGTTTAATTTTTTCTACTGGAGAACTATACTTTTGTTGATAAGCTATATTTAAATTAACTGCCTTTATCTTACATGATCTCATATTTCTTTTCGGAAGCAATTCAGAAACATATTTTCCAATTATGGGATAATATTTTTTTAAAATAGATATTTCTTCTTTCGTCCACTTTTTTGGATTATCATATTTTAAATGATGTTTACTGGCATAAATCTTACAACTATTTAATGTCTTATGTAGTTGTTTTGCTACCCAGGTTGGTCCTTTTTCAGCATAATGCTCATACAAAAATTTTATTTCTTCAAGAGTCCATCTTTCTTCTTTCCTGATTTTTAGAACTGCAGCTCTACTTTTACATGCTGTTTCAGATCTTTTTAAATACTTAGCTACATATTTCGTATCTTTACTAGGATAGTATTTTCTTAAAAAATTATCTTCTTCTTCACTCCAACGATCTTCAAAAATATATTTTATCCCTAATTCACTTGCTTTGGCCATACATACATTTCTATTCCGTCCTAATAATTTACTTACTTTTAAAGATCCATATTTAGGATAATATTGTTTTATAATATCCTCTTCTTCTTTTGTCCAATGATAATCTCTTTTAATATTAAGGCTCCCTGCCTTAGCTATACAAGATTCTTTTGACTTTCCTATTTTTTTAGAACACCACACTGCTCCTTTGGCACTATAGTTTTCCTTTAAAATTTTGATTTCTTCTTCTGTCCATTTCTTAGAATGATAACCTGATAATTTAGTTTTTTCCAAATTATTTAAATGATAAACCCTATTAACACAAGCCTTTTTAGTTCTTTTTAACAACTTAGCTATAGCAGAAGCTCCTAAACTATAGTATTGTTCTCTTAATAATTGATCTTCTTCAGTAATCCACTTTATATTTTTTCTCTGCATGATATTTCTCCTACAAGTTTTTATCTAGTATAACATAGTGTTATCTAACCAATTGTAAAATTCTATACTTTATAGTATAATATGGTAAATTTTGGTAGTGAGGTTGTTATGGGAAAAAAATATTTAGTAGAAGAAATTGATACAGAAGTAGAATTTGGTGTTATCAAGGTAATTGTTCCTATTATAGGATTTGGATTAGCTATTTTAGTTAATTATTCTTTTTTAAAGTCCGTAATAGAAAATATTCAAGATATGGGACATATTGATAGTGAATCCTTAGGAATCTTAATCGGTGTTTTTCTTTCTCTATTAATTGGTTTAGTTATTTTTATTATAAATCGTTATCGTGGTGTAAAAGAAGCATCAACATATAGTTTCTTTACTATCTTAATAACTTCTATTTTTCTTATGTGGTTAGGTTCTATGATTGTTCCCCCTATCGCTTATTATCATTTATATCATGAACTTGTCTTTACAATGGGAGACTTCTTCAAAACGTTAATCTTTAATTTTATTTTTTTAGCACTTTGTTCTCCTTTAGTAGCCTTATTAGGAACAATTATTGTAACTATTTTAGGCTATCTTTTATCTATTCCTTGTTATAAGATTATTTATTGGTTAAAGAGTAAAAATATACAAAAAACTAAATGTGTAAAAGAAATACAGAAATTATGTCAAAAAATAGATATGAAAGAAAAAATAGTTCAAGTTCATTTATATAAAGATAAAGTTGAATTTTATATCAATAGTTTTACTAAATATGATGAAATATCTTTTACTAAACTAGGTTACTCTGATTTAAAACCATTATCACAACTTACTTTATTACATATAATAGAAAAAATAGCTAAAATAAAATTAACAATTGTTGAACGTAATTTTAAAAATGGCAAGGATGTTCTTATTGCTGATAATCGCTATTTAAGAAAAAAACTAATTAAGAATAGTAAAGAGTTAAATACTATGACTAAAAAATGTGATCTTCTTTTTGAAAAAATAGAAAAAAGAAAAGCCAAAGAGAAAAAAAGAGCCTATAAAAAGGCTGTTAAAGAAGGAAAAGATTGGTAAAGATGTTTTGAATCAGTCTTCTCTTTTCCTTTTTATTAAAGGCTTACTCAAATATGATATACCTAATTATTTATGGTTTATAGGATTTGAAAGAGGGTATATCAAAAAAGAAAATAAAACAATTGACGAAGATCTACTAAACTATGATTGGATAGAAGAATTAACAGACGGATATAAAGAAGAAGATTAATAAAATTCTTCTTTTTTATTAGCGGGAATCCGCTTTATAAATATTTATATATATATATAAAATATATGTGGTTAAAAATTGGCTACTACTGGATAATGACAAAAAAAGTTAAAAATAAAAACCTTTTAAAATCAACAAAAAAAATAAAAAAAGCACTGGATAAAATATTACTTAGTTAAATGTCGGAAAATTGTCGGAGAGTACTAAAAAAACGTGTCCGCAAAGTTATATTATCGGACACGAAGGCTAATTTAATATTATTTTTATTATATAAAATTATACAAAAAAAGAAGTGTTATTATTTATTTAACACTTCACTATGACTACCAGTATTTACTAACAATAAAACTATTTCGTCTTCTAAGTATTTATATATAAGTATCCAGTCGGGTTCGATATGACAATCTCTACAATCTTTAAATTTTTTATCATTGTATAATTGATGATCTCTATATTTAGGATCTAATTGTTGTTTTCTTGAAAGCATATCTACTACATTTAATAATTTGTCAATATTTTTGCCTTGTTTAGTTACTTTTTTTAATGATTTTTTAAATTCTTTTGAATATTTTATTTTATAATTAGTCATCAGATAATAACGCCTCTTTTAAATCTTCAATATTGTTATAACTTTTATATTCTTTAGGGTGTTTTTCGATATAAGCAAGTTCTCTTGCTGTTCTTTCAAGTTCTTCTTTAGTAAAATATTGATATAATTCAAGATCTTCTTTAGGTATAGATACATCAAAAGGGATTCTACCACGCATTATTAGTTGCTTAATAGTCATATTGATTAATCCACTCATACTAACACCTAATTTTTGAAGTATTGCTGTTGCTTGTTCTTTATCTTCTTTATCAATTTGAACGCTTATAGAAGTTGTTAAATTAGACATAATATCATCTCCTTTTCTGTTAATAAATATATCAATTTTTATATAATTTGTCAAGTATTTTTATATAAGAATTATATGAAAATTATATATTTTCTATTATATTATATACAATAATAACTATTTTATCCACTTTTTTATATTTTTTGCGGAAATACTATTAAATTTATATAAATTCATATAAAACAATGCTGTAGAATGAATTTAAGTATATAATAATTATCCATCTTTTTTAGAAAAAACACTTAAAATCGCCCTAAAATAGTTTCTATTTTATTTCATGTTTTTATCCTGTAAATATATAATGATAGTGCTAAGATAAAAATGTAGGAAATGACTAAAATAAAAATGTCAGAAAACCTACAAACTTATCTTAGCACTATCACTTGGCATATTTATAATAACATAAAAATGACTTTTACAAATCGCTTTGTTTTATGTTTGAAAAGTTCGAGTTTGATATCAATCTGGTGCGAGTGTATAAATATCACTCATCAATAACATTAGAACACTTTTTAATAAATACAGAATAAAAAATATCTTTTTTAATTTTTTTATAGTAAAATACTATATATAAAGGAAGGGATTTTGCATGAAAAATATTTAATATGAATATATTCAAAGAATACAAAGTCATTATGTAGGTAGTGACTGCATTCAAATAACAATACCACATCATCTTAACAATGGAATAACAATATTAAATTCAGATGAAATGACATATCATTACCTACCTAATTCGCCTTTTTTCATAAATAAATATATTTCTGATGAAAGAAAAGAACACTTTCCATATTCACAAACACCTACTCATAACAGAATAGTGAGAGGTAAAACAAAAGAATATATCAACCAACTATTCGATTTTAATAGAGTTTATATTGAAATTGCAGATGGCATGATTAAAGAAGATTATGTTATTAAAGATGGAGATGAAGCGCTATTAGTAACAAAATATATTCTTCCTAATCAAGAATCAACCAGATTTGGAAATCGCGAAGAAGTTGAAAGATTAATTAATTCTTCAAATGGTGGTATTTATTCTCAAGATGGTGGATATTGGCAACTTTTATCATTACCAAGTAATGAAAGTATTTTAGACAGTTATAAAGAACATATAATTAAAAAAAGAAAAAATGAGCTAAATTATTATGATGGAAATGGCACTGATAAAGATTTAACAGAATATTTTTATAAAAGTGTTGATAAAATGACTATTGAAGATGTTCCTGAAGGTATTACTGTAGTTAATGATGCTATATTAGTTTCTGTTGAAAAAAATGAAATTGAGAGCATTAAAGGCATTACGGTAAAATTTTATGGCGCTGATAGTTATATGGTAGAATTTTATGATTTTCCTATTACAATTTATAGTTTAAATGATATGAAGCAATTAGAACAAACAAATTCTAGAAAAATACCGGAACCTAAATTTCCAAGATTTTTAAATCCAAAAATTGATTCAGAATATATCAAAAAAGAAAAAAAACACGCATTAAGTTTAATACGAGCAAAAAAATAAGATGATTATGAAAGTGGTATTTAATCATCTTTTTCTTTGGCATTTTATAAATGTTGAAGTAGTGTGTGATAACTCTTATATAAATTCTAGTCTTTACTTTAAAGATTAATCAAAAGTTATTTCTTAATAACGAAAAAATCAACCCAATTTGAGTTGATATTTATATATAAAGTTCAAATAGTTCGAACAGATTCGTCAATGGTGCACATGAAGGGACTTGAACCCATACGAAGATCACTCTTCTGCAGATTTTGAGTCTGCCGCGTCTACCAATTCCGCCACATGTGCATATTCAAATTATATCATATTATTTGTATTTTCCAACAAAAAATAGAAATTTTTTCTAGTAAATTTCTATTTTTTTAATCTTCCTCGTCCCCATCTACATATTTTGATTGATATAAATCAATATTTTCTTCCTTACTACTTTCTTCATTATTAGTCATAAATTCACTAATATCAGGCAAATCATTAATAGAGGCAAGTCCAAAATAGTCTAAAAATTCACTAGTAGTCTCATATATAATTGGCCTTCCTGGTAAATCACTTCTTCCTACTTCTTTAACAAAACCTTTCGCTACTAGTTTACGAATCATCTGCCCGCTAGCGATCCCTCTTAAATTATCAATCTTAATACGTGTAATTGGTTGATTATAAGCAATAATAGCTAAGGTTTCTAAGGCTGCTTGACTTAGACTAGTTGATGACTCATTCATAAGTAACTTTTGATAATATTGATGATGTTCCTTTTTGGTAGTTAATTTAATTTTATCTCCTAAAAAATCAATCCTAATCCCTCTTTTATCACTACGATATTCCTCTTGTAAATTACGAATTAATTGTTTTACTTCATCATCACTTACTTCTAAAAGATTAGAAAGTTGCTCTATGGATAAGCCATCATCTCCTACTACAAAGAGCATTCCTTCGATTACAGCTTCTAAATTCATCTTAACTCACCTCGCAAATAATATCTGAAAAAAGATCTCTCTGAATAATTTTTAATTCCTTATTTCTAGCCATATCTAATATAGCTAAAAACGTTGCGACAATATAATCTTTAGTAGCAACAGAAAATAATTTTGAAAATTCTACTCTTTTTTGTTTTTTTAGAATGGATCTAATTTCAATTTCTCGTGATGAAACCGTAATTTCTTTCATCGTAATTTTAGTTTCTAAGGGAACTTCCTCTTTTTTCCGTGCTAAAAACTTTTGAAAAGCTTCTACTAACAAATCTATTGATCCATCATGGTTCACTACTGTATTTTCGTCTAAATACTTTTCTACTTTTTCTGGCAATTTAGTGTGGATTTCTTGGCGATTATTTTCTCTTTCTTTTAATGTTTTAGTAATTTCTTTATAAGCTTGATATTCTAATAAACGATTAACTAAATTATCTACTTGTTCTTGTTCCTCTTCTTTCTCTTCTTTAGTTTTTCTAGGTAACAACATCTTAGCTTTTAGCTCAATTAACTCACTAGCCATTACTAAATAACTGGAAGCTATTAAGACTTCACTATGACTTAAACTATTAATGAACTCTAAATATTGTTCTGCTATTACTGTAACTTCAATATCTAAAATATTCATCTTGTTTTCTTTGATTAAATGTAATAACAAATCAAGAGGGCCCTCAAACATATCTAATCTCAAATCCATCTTACTCCTTACCTTTCTTACATCATTATAACAATAATAAAAACTTTTTTCAAATTATTTAGTTTAGGCTATGTAGTGATACAATATAGAAATAGCTAAACTAGTCAATGAATTGCCAAAGAAAATAATATTTTGTATAATAATCTTGTATATAAAAAAAACATAGAAAAGGAAGTCATTATGAAAAGATTTACTATGCGAGATGATAGTTTTGTTTGTGAACACTGTCATAAAGAAGTAAAACGATTAAATTATACTGCACGTGATCATTGTCCTTATTGCCTATATTCAAAACATGTAGATATTACGCCAGGAGACAGAAGTAATCCTTGTCAGGGGTTATTAAAACCTATTGGAATTGAAAAGTTTAAAGATAGTTATAAAATAGTTTATCAATGTGAAAAATGTCATTTATTTCATAAAAATATTATAGCAAATGATGATAGTATGGATGAGATTATTCGTATTTCAACTCTTGCAAATTAAAAGAGCCAAAAGGCTCTTTAATCTTTTGCTTTAAAAATAAGAGTAAAAATAAAGGAAAAGATAATGGCTGCCGTAATACCAGAAGCTGTTAAGTCAAACATTCCCATTAATAAGCCCATAAAGCCCATGGATTCTGCTTTAGCAAGAGCACCGTGAATTAGAGAATGTCCAAAAGAAGTAATAGGTACTAAAGCTCCTCCTCCACACTTCATAATAAAGTAATCATAAATACCAAAGGCATCAAGAAAAGCTCCAACAGCTACAAAAATACTGGTAATATGACCTGGAGTTAATTTAGTGTGATCTAAAATAATTTGAGCAATGGCACATACGGTACCACAAAAAAGGAAAGAAAGAATAAGATAACTCATTATATCGCCTCCAAACATACTGCATGTGCAATAGATAAAATAGATTTTTTCTGATAAACAAAAGTTGGTGAGAATAATGCTCCTGTAGCAATCAATAGTACCCGTTTATACTTACCAGTTTCTAAGCCTTTCATAATACTTCCATAATTCACTAAAGCACTACAAACAGGACCACTACCACCTGCCAATACATCTTTTTGTTTTTCTAAATCATATAGCATAACTCCACAATCATTATAATTACTTCCAAGGGTAATTTGATATTTACTTTGTAATAAATCTTTTAAGATTTCTTTCCCATAGATTCCAAGATCACCAGTTAAAATTAAGTCAAAATCTTCTACTTTTCTCTTACTATCTCGAAGATAGCGATATAACGTATCAGCGGCTGCTGGTGCCATCACTGCTCCCATATGCATAGGATCTTTCTGTTGATAATCAACAGCTGTGCCAATCACTCCATCTACTACTTTAATATGAGATGGTTGATTTGTAAGAAGAATAGCTGCTCCACCTGTTGCTGTAAAAGTAGCTGTTGATGGTTTTGGAGCACCATATTCTGTTGGATTCCTGAACTGTTTTTCACTTGACATATTATGGGAAGAAGTAGCTGCAATACAATTATTTACTTTACCACTGTCAATAAAATTAGCACCAATTAAAATTCCTTCAATACTAGTCGCACATGCACTATAAATACCTAAGAAAGGACTATGCATTTCTAGTGCAGAATAAGAAGATGAGGTAATTTGATTTAATAAATCACCTGCTATTACCAAATCTATATCTTTCTTATCTATTTCACTCTTCTTTAAGAGAATTTTTAAACTATCTTCTAAAAGCTTTACTTCAGCTTGTTCAAAAGATTTTGCATTACAATATAAATCCTTTACATAACGCTTATCAAAACTATTTCTTAATGGTCCCTTGGCTTCATAAGGACCCGCTACAGTTGCTGTTGCTTTTACATATACATTACGATATTTAATTAACATTATATCACCTCAATAATATACCTAATCATTCCGAAAAACCATGCTGATACAACTCCATATAAAATAACGGAACCAGCTAATTTAAAAATATTACTACCAATTCCATAAATAGGTCCTTCTTTTTTATAATCAATAGCGGCACTAGTCATGGAATGAGCAAAACCAGTAATAGGAATGATTAAACCACATTTAGCTTTCTTAACCCACTGATCAAAAAAACCTAAAGCAGTAAAAAGTGAAGCAAAAAATACTAAGGTTACAATCATATAAACAGACGCATCTGATCTAGAAATATCTAATATTTTCATATAAAAACACATTAAACCTTCACCAAGTGATCCTAAAAGTCCACCAACTAAAAAAGCTACTAGAAGATTCTTACCTCTTGTCTCTTTAGGCATATGTTTTTTAACAATCTTATCATATTCTTTTTTATCCATTGATTATCACCTATTAGTAGTATGAATAAAAATTAAAAAAATATGATATTTTTTTATCATACTTTATTTATCTTTAAATATTCTTACTAATAGTGGTTTTATTAATTCTAATAAGAAGAAGCATAAAATATTAGCAATAACAACAAATATAAAATCAGAAATACGAATAGCTTCTAATGAGAAAATTTGACCAATTGGAGTTAAAAATACTAGTAACTGTACTACTAATAATATCATAATACCAATATTTAAATGTTTATTAGTAAAAACTCCTCTTTCACTAATCTGTTCTTTTAAAGAGCGACAATTATAAGCAAAAACAAATTCATTAATTACAATACTAAGTAAAGCTAAAGTTTGAGCAACAGAAATAGTACTTACTCCTCTAAAAAGGAAATAGATAAACATAGAAATACCTGTTTCTATAATGACTGATGTAATTAAAAATGATAAGAAAAATGGTGTAAAGATAGGTTTGTTTAAACCATTTGGATATTTTTTCATATTATTTTTAGAGGCTCGCTCAAAAGCAAGAGCAATTGATGGTATAGTATCTGCTACTAAATCGATATATAAAACATGAAGTGGTAAAATAATATTTTGACTCAAGAATATGCCAATTATAATAATTAATATTTCAGTAAAATTACTAGATAAGTTATATAAAACATTACTAACAACATTATCATAAATTCTACGTCCTTCATCTACTGCTGTTACAATAGTGGAAAAGCTATCATCTAGTAAGATAATATCAGCAACATTTTTAGTAACATCAGTACCTGTCTTACCCATGCCAACACCAACACTAGCAAGTTTCATAGCAGGAGCATCATTTACACCATCCCCTGTCATCGCTACTACTTTACCTTGCCGTTTTAATTCTTCAATAATCATATATTTATGTTCTGGACTAACTCTAGCAAAGACATTATTTTTCTTAATACATGCTCTTAATTGTTTCGTAGACATTTGATCTAAGCTACTACCTTCTACTCCCTCATCATCTGATGTAATAATCCCTACTTCCTTAGCAATTGCTAAAGCAGTATCTAAATTATCACCAGTAATCATAATTGTTCTAATATGGGCCTCTTTACATTTACTGATAGCTTCTTTTACATCTTTTCTAGCTGGGTCCTTTAATCCAATTAACCCAACTAAAATAAGATTATCTTCCTCTTTTAAATAAGCATCATCATTTTCTTTTAGTGCACTTAACTCTTTATAACCTAAAGCAATTACTTTTAAAGCATCTTTAGACATATTAGCTTCAGCTTCTTTTAAAGCTTTTTTATCTTTAGCTGTTATCTTTCTTACTTTATTATTAATTAATATCTTACTACATTTATCTATCATAGATGATAACCCACCCTTAGTTAGTATGTAGTTTTTATGATTAATCTCATTAATAGTACTCATCATTTTACGATTAGAATCAAAAGGTAGTTCCATGATACGAGCATACTTACTATCATACTGTTCCTTTCTAACACCAGAAACTTGTAAATAATTTGATAAAGCTACTTCTAGAGAATCACCATAATATTGATTCTTTTTATCAAGAGTACTATTATTACAAAGTGCCATAATATGAAAAAATTGTTCATTTTCCTCTTTTTTTAATTCTTTAGGTAAAACAAAATCCTGATTAACATAAAATTTCATAACTTCCATTTGATTCGTAGTAATGGTACCCGTTTTATCTGAACAAATGATTTCTGTAGCTCCTAAAGTCTCAATAGCTGCCATATTTCGTACAATAGACTTCTTTTTAGCCATTTGACTAACTCCAATTGATAAGGTCGCTGTTATAGCAATTGGTAAACATTCAGGAACAGAAGCTACAATCATAGAAATACAAAGCATAACTACGGTTAAAACATCATAATCATAGATAACTCCCATGGCTAAAACAAATACTACTAAGAAGATCGCCACAGTTGAAATAAAACTACTAATCTTTTTAACTTTTACTTCTAAAGGAGTAATGGGATCAGCACTCTTAGTTAGTGTTTTCGCAATTTTACCCATTTCTGTATCCATACCTGTTCTAACTACTACTGCTTCCATTTTACCAGTAACCACACTAGTACCTGCAAAGACCATATTATTCATCTCATGAATAGCCTTCTTACCAGATAATAAGTCATTTTCTTTCACTACTTGATTACTTTCACCAGTTAAGATTGCTTCATCTACTTTTGCAAAATAACTTTCTAGAATTCTAGCATCTGCAACAACTTGATCACCTGCTTCTAAAACTAAAATATCACCAACTACTACGTCTTTTGAATTTACTTCCATTAATCTATTATCTCTTCTAACTGTTACCATAGTAGCAGTATATTTTTTTAATTTCTCTACAGCATCTTCTGCTTTACTTTCTTGTAAATATCCCATAAATACATTTACTAAAGTTGTACCAATGATAACAATTGGATCTAAATAATCCCCATCTGTAAAAATGGTATAAATCAAAGATAATATACCAACAACTAGTAATAAAATAATCATTAGATTATTAAATTGTCCTAAAAAAATACGTAGTTTTGATTTCTTTTTCCCATCTTCAATTATATTTAATCCATATTTTTCTTTTCTCATCTTTACTTCACTACTTGATAATCCCTCAGAAGTAGTTTTTAAAGACTTAAATATTTCTTCAATGGTATTATTGTAAAAGTTCATATCATCACCCTATTATAACTATACCATAAATCAAACAATACCAAAACCTATATTCTAAAGTTATTTAGAATAGAAAAAAAAGTAATGTCAACCATTACTCTTCTTTATCTTAAGTGATATGGATTTTCACTACTTCCATCTCCTGATTCTATCATAACTTGGCTACCCAACATAATTGTTGGCCTAATACCATAATAGTTAATGGCAGAATTAAGATTAACATATCCACCACCACTGACATAATATACACCATATGTATTTTCAGTAGAAGCTGTCATTAACCACCAATTAGTAGAAACATTAGAACTCAAATAATTATAATTTTGACATACTCGATCAGTAGTAGCATGACAGTTAAGATCACTTGAGGCATTTAGATAATCACTTACTGTTAGTAAACCAATCATTTGATTTGGCATAGTAGAAGCACATTCTACTGTATTTGTATTATTAGTCTCTTGTTCACTTCTTTTACCCATACATAAATCATATGGTACTAGTTTTTCTTTATCATTATCACTTAAAAACTCCATAGATCCTATTTGTCCTGTTTTATATATCTCTTGTAAATAATCATATATACGGCTGACATCAAAGCTATTAATACCAACATTGCTATTTGCTTCTGTATTGTAACGATCATCCCAGGTATAAGTTAAATATTGATTACGATTAAATTCTGGTATTATTAATACTTCATGATCTGCTGTTACTTTAACAATCCTAAATAATTGATTGTCTAATTGAACATAGTTATTAACATTTTCACCACGAAATACATATTCACCATTCATTTGGTATAAGCCATCACCAGTTGCAACAGTATCCTGATCTATAACTGCTTGATATAATTCCTTAGTAACATAGTTAGTTCCGCATTCCAAATACGGAGTATAGCGATACTCACCATTCACTAATTCTACAACTACCGTTCCTTCACATTCATCGTCTTTACGTAATTTGGATAAGGGGTCCATAAAACCATTATCTGCTAAAGTATCTGCTGATACCTCGGCTGAATTTCCTTCTTCATCTGGAAGAAAGGATTCATTTTCTTCATAATACTTTATAGCGGCATTTTTCATTCTATTTTCTATTTCTTGATAAGATAAATTACTACCACCAATAGCTCTTACAAGAAAAACAATCAAAAATATTACAATCAAAAGCACTGCTAAAGCAGCAATCATAAATAGCATTTTCTTTCTTAATTGATCTTGATTGCTATTAGTATGCTTTGTTGGAATTTGTTGTTCTTCTGTCTGATTTTCAGATAGTGCTTTTTTCCCTTTATTCATAAAATTCATTTTTACCCCTCACCTTCTATTCGTCAAAGAAATCATCGAAAAAGTCATCGTCATCCCCATCATCATCAAGATCAAGTACTACTTCTTTTTTCTTATTATCTTTATTATCCATATCCACTACTTTAGGAATATCACTCTTAATACTTGTAACCTCTTTATCAAGAACTGTATTTTGAGGTTTCAACTTAGCTTCTTCTTCTTTATTACGTTTTTCTTCTTCTTCTAATTCTGCTATCTTAGCATCAATTTTTCTTACTAAAGCATCAACATCAAAAGCAGGTGCTTCTTCTTTTGGTGCTTGTTTCATCTTCGAATTATCTAATAATGGATTCATAGTTGGAGTTTTTCCTTCGTTCATATTACGCTCTAATAAATCTGGTGGAATAAATGTTGGAGGTGTTGGAAAGCCAAAGGAACCTCCTTGATTATTAGGAACAGGATTACTATTCATCATATCGATTAATTTCTTTTTCTTTTGCTCTTTTACAAAGGCTTTTACATCAAAAGTATGTACAGGTTGTTTTTCACGTTCTATGAAGGTTGCTTTAGGATATTTCTTTCCCCAATCAATTTTCCAATCAGGTGTTCTATGCGTTTTAAAAGGTTGTTTTCGTAATCGTAAAATGATACAATCATTTTCTTTCATTCTTTGTAAGTCAGATACCGTAACTAGAGGTGTAGATGCTGTTTTATCATCTTTTTTACTTTTTACTTCTCCACACATCTTAGAGATTTCTTCAAGAGCTGCTAATTCTGCAGAGATCAAATAAATAATATTACCACAGTTACCACGAATTGTTTCTGCATCTTCTTTACCATATACTTGATTTAATTGAGCATAGTTCTGAATAATCATCGTAAAACGAATATGTCTACTTCTTGCTGCTGTGATCATCGTTGTCATATCCTTTAATTTAGGCATGTTAGCAAACTCATCTAGCAAAAAATTAGTACGAACTGGTAGTTCTCCACCATTTTCTTGAGCTACATCAATTAAAGTTTCATAACATTGTTTCAAAAGAATTGTAACCAATGGATGATAGGTTGTCTTTTCGTCTTGAATAACAATAAATAAAGCTGTTTTACGTCTTCCAATATCACCTAATTCTAAATCGCTATGACTTAACATTTCAGATAAATTTTCACGTGATGCAAATAATTTTATTTTTTGTCTAAAGACAGATAAAATAGAACCTTTTGTTTCAGATGGTGCGGATATTGTAGCAGATGCATTAATAGCGGCAGGACTAGATGGATCTTTCTCTTGAAAATATTCCTTAATATAAGTACTACCACCAAATTTTTCTTCTCCTACCGTAGTCATCAAACTAATACTATTAATATTAATTTCTTCTTCTTTGGCATCTTCAAATAAGCCTAATGCCACACCTGAAAAATAGTCAGCTGATGTTTTTTCCCAGAAAGGATCTGCATTAGTATTGGAAGCATCATATAAAATATTAAGAGCTAAGTCATCTAAAAGCTCAATTGCTTTATCTTGATTACCATTCTTATACATCTTATATGGAATAGCAAGTGGATTCCAACCACTACCACTCTGTGGATTACGAAAGTTTAATACTTGTACATCATATCCTTTTTCTCTTAACATGGAAGCAGTCTTTTCATAAATTTCACCTTTCGGATCGGTAACAATCATAGATTCTCCAGCTTTAGCTAATAACTTAACTGTTGGCAAAATAACTGTCTGAGTCTTACCGGAACCAGTAGCACCAATTACAATTGTATGATATTCACCTGAATCCACCCATGCCTCATTTTCATTTAAAATTAAAGGAACTCCTCCAGCACTAGCTGTGGCATCTTTAATAGGAACCATCTTTAATTCTTCTTTTATTTCCTTATCTTTAGCCCATCTAGAATATCCCTTGTCTTTCTTTTCAGTTGAAAATCCTATTCCCTTTTCCATCTCAAAAAAGTAAGACTTAACACTAATCAACAAACCTACTATTGCAACTAAATAAACTAGAATTGTAATCCATATAAATTGTGGTGTAAAGGCAGGAAAAGGATTAAACCCACTAAAGGTACCTTCAGTTGCGAAACTATGTAAATTCACAATAGCAAGAGCTACAATGTATAAAAGAAAAATAGCAAATACAACAAAAGTAATAATATCATCTTTGTCTGCTCTAAATTTTAATTTCATCAAACATCACCCCGTAATATTAGAATCATATGATACACTATAAACCATAATCCCTTTTTCTAAAAAGGTATAATGTATTCCATTCGCAGTTATTATATCATACTGAACAAGGTTTTGTGAACTATTTCTTTCAGTAGTATATCCAGTTATTTGTAATGCATTGGGAGTAGCTAAAATCATAGAAGCAAAAGATGAAAAATCGTCTAAAGTAATATCATTTTCTTCTACAAAAGAAGAATCTAATAATTGATAAGCTTCATTTATATCTTCAAACATCATATTATAAAAATCATTTAAGTAAATACTTGCCATTTGTTGATCTGATAATTCAACATTAACATACTCATTAGAATCGTACTCTCTATTTACTATATAATCACTAGCATTGCCATTTGTTAAATCAATTAAATATTGTGAATAATATGGATCATCAGAAAGAGAATCACGATTTACTACAAAATAAACAATACCAATAATGATTAATCCAATTACTATAAATAGAAATAAAACTTTAATTTGTTGCTTGTTCATTTTTTACCTCCTCAAAAATTTCAGAAGTAGAAGGATTAATAGAAAATGTAAGCATCTGTTCATTCAAAGTAACAGAATAGTAAGTATCTCTTTTATTAGTGTTCATAGAATTAAAGCTATCCTCAGTAATCCATCCATAAATTTCATAGCGATAAATATCATCGCCAAGATCTATCTGATACATCTCACGTGCTGAAAAAGTATAATTGTTAATGGTTGGTAATTGATCTAAGAATGTATAAATATTTTGTTCTGTAATAGAATTATCTTCTACATATTGTGGAGTCAAAATAGTTAGCAATTCCTCCGTACTTTCACTTTGTAAATAAGTAATATATTTATTTACACAACCAGATACTGTAAAAAAACGAGAAGCATCTGTTACAATAGTTGGTCTTGATATAGATGTTCCACTATTTTCTATAATCTGCAAAAGAATAAAAAGTAAAGCCGCTACAATAACACCAAATGCTATTAATATTTTTTTAGATATATAAACTCCATTCATTCTTTCGCCTCCTATAGACCAAAAATATTATAACGAAACTCTCGTTTTTGATTTAATTGCCAAGCCGTATAATCATTTTGTTCACAGACAGTTGTTCTTGATGATTCCGGACAAGAAGAAGCTGTACAAACGGACTTATCATCACAATATCCTGCTCCATACACAAGATTTAGTGCATAACATCCGCCACTTCCACTGCTTCCTGGAAATTCACGATAAGTTCCAACCCAAGAATAAACAGATTGCCAGCCTTCTAGTGTACCGGGCAAACCATGTCCAGCTGGATCACATCCAGCTGCTTCTCTTTCGTTATAGCGATTCGTAATAGCTGCATCGTGAGAACCACCGGGTAAATAATCTTGCAAGGTTGCCGCAAAGCCTCTAATTCCTTCTTCAAAAGAACTATATTGTGCACCACTGCTACAACCTTCTCCATTTGCAATACCAATTCCCCAGTAATTATATCCACAAGTGCTACGCCAACCTTGTTCTGTTCCTGCTGTTACGACTACTAATTCGGGATTGACATTATTATCTAGTGAAATATCGTAAATTTCTCCAGCATGAGCAGAAAAGTTATTACAAAATGCGGTATTTCCATTAGTATTACAGTAATTTTCCATCTTAGCTATAAACTCTGCTCTTGAAAGCGATGTTGAAGTAAGAGACCAACCACCACTTGACATTGGTCTTGGATTATCGGGATCTATATAATTTAATGGATCAACAGCTGCAGTACCAAGATCTGCTCCTTCTCTGATTTCAAAATGTAAGTGTGTACCCGTTGATTGACCACTACTTCCCATTTTTGCAATAACCTGACCTTGCTTTACTGTATCTCCTGCTTTTACTAATATAGTTCCTTGGTGCAAATGGGCATAAACAGTATAATTACCATCACTATGTTGGATCGTAATATAATTCCCAAATCCACTTCCACAATTTACATTGCCAAAAGATTGACAGGTATCCAATCCTAAAGCTGATGGTTTTACAACAACACCATCTTTAGCAGCAATAACATTTACAACACCTGCTTCCGTAGTACCACCTAACAAATCAACTCCACGATGAGCTTCTGAATTTCCATTTACCGGATTTACTCTATTGGGTTGAAACTGACTGCTAATAGCCACAGACGCTGGATCACCACTAGCAAACTCCACACCATTTTCTACTGTTGTCTCGCTACTACCTACTGGCCACCAATATAAATTGTTTTCAATGGAATTATAATTTTTATTTTGATCTTCCTCTGATGATATTGCCTCATTATAATTTTCAATATAATTTAAAGTTTCTTCAGAAATAAATGAATAATATTCATCGCTTTGATCAGGAATTTTACCTTTATAATATTCTATTAAAGAATTAACAACATCATCATGATTAGAATCCGTAACCTGAAAATCATATTGCTCTAACAAATTTGCTAACTCTTGTATTTCTTCCTTAGTCATATCCTCATAACTAAACTCTTGATCATAACTATAGCGCATCACTACAACAGCTGCAGATAACTGAGCTATGGATAATCTAGCATTGGAATTTGTATAAGCTGAAGCCACCTCATCTATTCTATCAATATAAGCTTGTTCTTCTTCTGAAGAAGCCTCGTAATTTTCATCTGTAACTGCAGCAATAGGTGACAAGGCACTTGCATTGCTCCCTCCTACAGCAGTAACAGCAATTACTACAACTAATAGCAATAAAAGAAAGGGTCCTCCAAAAATAGGTAGCATTTTTATAGGATCAAAACTGCCTTTGCCAAATAATTTAAATTCTTGCTCTTGACCACTATCACTAGAACCATCCGTTTTTTTAGTACTACTCTTTCCTTTTTTCTTAGTAGCTTCCTCAGTAGCTTTTTCTTGGGCTACATTTTCAGCAGCCTTTTTACCAGCACTGGTAGCAGCATTTTGTATATTTTGCGTTAAATTAGCTCCTGATTTTGATTTAATCGAACCAAGTTTATTAGCCAAATCTGTGGCCCCAGAATCTTTTAATTTTTTAGTAACTTTACCAACACCAGGTACTTTATTTACCACTTTAGAAGCTGCACCTAAAGCTTTATCAACACCGGGTACTTTAGTAGCTACATCGACTACCTTACCTCCAACACCGGGAGCTAAATAATCACCAGCAATTTTAGCTCCTGCTTTTAATGCATCTTTTGTTGCTTCTTTTTCTTCTGCTTTTTTTTGCTTACGATGAGCCTTATATGTTGTATCAGGATCTAATTCTTGCTTGTTCTTATCCTTGTTAGCCATGATATCACCTACTTCATTACCTAATTAATCTATCCTAGAATCCTCCTCCACTACCAAATGATTCTAATTCTTCTTTTGTTACAATAACATTTATACGCATTCTACGAGAGCCACAAACAAACAAAGCCTCTCCTTGAGAATATCGTTTAATACTTTCTTTTTCATTATCATTTAAATCAATTAACAATGATAAATCTTCCACTGCTTGTTTTCTTAAACCCATTACCAAATAATAAGAGGAATTATCGAAAATAGCTTTACCTTGAGTAATTACATCTGGGCCTGAGAAATCACTAGGCTGTTGTGTAATAATAATGGTTCCAGTATTATATTTACGAGCACGTCTTTGTACTTGTGCTAAGAAGTCAGCTCCTTGTTGATTATTGCCACTAAGTAATACATGTGCTTCATCAACCATTAAAACAGTATTTACATCCACATCTAAACATAATCCCCAAGCATATTTAAGTACATTAAAGAATAAAGCATTACGAATATTAGTATCTGAATTCATAAACTCTTTAATATTAAATACAATAAAATCACTTTGTGGTGCAATGGTTGTTTTACCATCAAAATAGAACTTTAATTCTCTTGTTAATGGTCTAATCTTAAGTTCCAAGCGTTGCATAATATCTTTTTCACGTGTTTGCTCCGTCATAGACATTAATCTTCCTTTTACTGTAGCATAAACATCTGTAAAAGTCGGATAGTCATTACTAGTAAACTTAGAAAAATCAGTATTAAAATCAATACCAAAACGTTTATAAGTATCTTGTAATACTTCACTAAATAGTGTTAAAACATCTTCCTCAATAGATGGATCATAATACTTCATAAAGGCTCTTAACGATTGAATCGTTCTAGTTAAAATAGTATAACCAAGCCCTTGTTTGATTTCTTCATCATCAGCATCAATTACAACTTCAAGTGGATTAATCATTCCGAATTCTCCACCCTTACCAATATCGATAACATCTCCACCAAAAGAGCGTGTCATTTCCTCTAATTCATTTTCAGGGTCAATTGCCACAATTTGACAACCATTTCGAATATGACTTCTTAAAATTAGTTTAGCTGCAGTTGATTTACCACTTCCTGAAGTACCAAGAATAATCATATTAGCATTATTTCTATTATTTTCTTTACGAATTTGATATAAAAATTGATTAAATAGAATAACTCCACCAGAAAAGTCTACCCCAAGTAAAACAGAAAGTCCTGGATCTTTAATACTATCAAAGATAAAAGGATACATAGCTGCAATAGTTGGAGATGGAATTGGAGTACCAACTCTTTGCTCAATATCTTGACTAGGAAAGATTGGTAAAATACTTTTTAGTACTTTTTCCTGCTCAAAACGTAATGAAACAGCCCTAAGTTCCATTGCATCTAAATAGTTTTTAACATTTACTTTTCTTAACTCTAAATCTTCTCTAGTATCTGCAGTTATCATAATATGCATTTGAAAGTCAAAAATCTTTGATTGACTACTAGCAAGCATAGATACAAAATACTCCAAACTTTCAGCATCTTGTCTAATACGTTCCTTTGCTGTTTGATCTTTCTCATCACGATATTTTTCTCTTAAATCAGCAACTTGTCTATTAATCATCTTAGACATAGATGAAAAAGGAACTGGAATATGCTTGATAACAATTTTAATACCACTATTAGAAGTTAGGGAAGCTAAATAACCTGGAGCAATATATCTAGGATAAGAGATCACTGTCAAAATAGTTGCATACTTATCACTAATAAAGAAATCACTGGCATTAAAGCTAAGTCCCTTAGGAGCTAATTGACTTTTTATACTAATACTCATGAAGGCATCACCGTCCCAAATTCTGTAGAAACTCCTCCATTCAAGAAGTTTTCTAATACAATTCTTAAATCATCATTGCTAACTTGTGAAGCATTTAAACCACAACCTGCCAAACCATTAATTAATAGACGAATTCGTTTTTGTAATACATCCTCATTAGCATCCCTAAATAAAATGTAATATTCTGTATCAACAATATTATTACTCATAAAACTATTTCCTTTTTCAATATCTTGTAAAATAATTTTTCTAATAGCTGGTGATTGAGTATCATTATAAAGTAATTGTAATTGTGACATATAAACAGAAATATCAACTGGTCTATCTGCTACAACCAACCAAAATTCAAAATCAATCATATTATAAAAGTTTTTTAAACTAATTAAAATATTATCTTGAGCTTGAGCATCAAGAATAAAAATATTTCTAGGTGCGATTTTAACACCTGTGACTTTTTGTTTGTTGGAACAAATAATCATTCCATTACGAATACCTTCTACTGGTAACCAATCTTCTGTATATTGACTACTTATTTTCTTGGCCATCGTTATAGCACCAACCTTTCCATTTATATTTACGACGATTTGTCAAAAAAGAATAACACTCCATAATAACTGTTAATACATTGTGATAATTAGGAATTGGAATAATAAGAAATCCACAAATTGCTGCCGGTAATATAACTATAATAACTTGCCATGTAGTAGACATAGGCATAATAAGCAACATAATTAAGGTAGTAATTACTCCTATCGAGAATAAAATTAAGTCAAAGGGGCGAAAGATTCCTAAAATTAAATTGCCCCTTTTTGTATTTGCTGGTATTAAATAATTATTCATTACTTAGTATCACACTCCTTATTAAGGTCTACCTAGAGGTGGTCCGCCACCTGGTCTTGGACCTCCACCACCATGTGGCCCATGATCATGCAAATCAATGTTAGCTGCATATAAATCAGTATCACCATCATTAGCTGTATTTCCACTAGAAGCATCCGGATTAAATGGTTGCCGTCTTGTATATGTTTCTGGACGAACAGTAGTAGTACTTCTGAATTCCTTTGCATCTTTAATTAGATCTTGCTGTTCACTAACTGCCCTTTGAGCCTCTATAACTTGTTTATTGATATCAGCGTAATCATTATATAACTTATTACGATTATATCGCTCACTGAATTCTTTATATAAATCTGGTTGCCTTGCTTTAAAGAAACCTTCAGAAGTTGAATCTATAAACTGTCCAGTCTTAGGATTTACATATTGAGCAACACCACTAGAATTCATAAAATTAGCAAAGTTTTCATTTGAATCAGCGCTACTTACATTAGCTTGTTTCATACGATTTCCCAGCATTTCTTTCTGTAATTGTAAATTAGATAATTCATCTTCTCTATCTTTTAAAATTCGTTTGGCCTCACTCATACTTTCGTCATTTACACCATACCGAGAAGCTAAATTATTTCCAGACCACCGATGCAAAAATCCTCTTGCGCCACCCTCTGCATCTTTATCACCAGTAATTTTTTTAATAATATTATCCCGTGCCATACTATATTGTCTAAAGGGTTGCCCAGATTTTTGTTGAGTATAAGCTTCGTTGGCAGCATTAGCAGAATCAAAAGCTGCTGAAGCAGCCGCTGCGCCACCGCCTCTAAGACCTCCTAAGCCTCCTAAAACAGCTGATAATCCAATATTACTCATAGGAGCCCCCTTTATACCTAGAACTTGTCTTAGAAAAGCAGGTGCTTGTTTCATAAAGAATAAAACACCAATAATTAAAAATACTGTAGCAAACAATCCTTCAGCAGCACCAATACTAAAAGCATCTCCTAAATTGATTCCGCCTGTAGCGATCTGTTGAATACAAAAAGCCCCAAAATAAATAATCATAAGTCTTACAAATAAATCAAGATAAGTAGATACTAATACTTTTACCCAATTATTAAATGCTCCTTCGTCTTTTCCCTTAGGATCAATATAACTAATAATTGGAATAGGAGCAATTAATCTTAAAAGAGCTAGTTTAATCGAACGTACAGCAACATCTACTGTAAATCCTAAAATAATAATAATCATAATTACAGAACAAATAAGACCACCTAGTGGCATATAGTTGAATGCATATGCTGCATTACGTGCACCAAAAGTCGCATCCCATAAATTTCCCTCAACATGCGAACCATTTTCATCACAATTAAGATTTACTATATTCGCGACTGTGAGACCATTAAATTCATCGCTCATATAGTCCGAGTCAGCTACTTGTGTTGGGCATATTACATTAGGACAAGGATCATTTTCATCATAATCTTCATCACTACTATTCTTACAAAATGGTTGAGTATTATCCTTTACAGCAGGCTGAACAAAAGCTCTTGCTACTGTAGCAATCATAGCTTCACCTGGATTCAGCTGATAATCTTCTATATACGTTTCTGGATCATTAGGATCCCTAGTATTTGCAGCAGTACCTAATATCAATTTTCCAATAATATTTTCTCTCATCATACTATCCTGAAATTTATATAAATAACCAAATAAGATACCATTACTAGCAATTTTCGCCTCTAAACTATTGTCACTGGGATCAGGAATAGTACCTGTAGTATTAATGGGAATAATCAAAAGTAATAAAAAAAGTGAAACAACAACACGTGTAACAATCTTAGAAAGTCCTTTTTGATTATCTTTTATACTATCTGGATTAATAATAACATTAATAATAGATAATGCTAATTTAAACATCATAAAAACACCCAAAATCAATTGGATTCTTTGATAAAAACCAACTACAACACTAGCTGAAAGAATTTCTGCAGATGCTACAGAAAAAAAGATATTATAAACAAATGCTAATATATTATAGCCTAGGCCATCTAAAAAAGCTAATAAAGAGCGTCCAAAATCCATAAAATTACCAGCCAGGCCGGCAGGTCTTGTTTGGGCAGCTGTTGCTAAAATATTTATCATAAAACACCTACTTTCTACAAATAGTTCTTTACATAATAATTAGAATTATTGTATTCCACATGTTGGGTTACTAATTCCCAAAAATACATTTAATATTAATTGTACTATAAGCGGTATTAAAAACAGTGCTATGGCTGCAATTAATCTAATAATAAATTTGGATTGAACACTTTGCATTAGTTTTTCATCAGATGACATAATAGCTTTAATAAAATCTATAGCACTTAATAGTATTACCGCAATTGGACCGAATATTTTAATATAATTTAATATTCGTTGTAAGATCCAGCCAACTGATCCTTCTTCCATAACAAATAAATTCTCACAACCAATTTTTTGATTAAAGTCCATTGTTTCATCATAATGGCTAACTGGATCACTAGCAGCAACAGCAATATAATTATAAGGATACATAAGACCATCATTTCCTTGATAATAAACATAATATGGATCATTACCTTTTTCATAAGGATTTGATATACAATACTTATAATCAGATATTACATCACTGCCATTTATCATTTGTTCATGATAAGTCAACCAACCACTATAAGCACAATTATCTCTTGGATCCAAATCTGAATATTTAAAATCATTTGTTTGCTCAGCCTTAACATGATATACAGTCAACAAATTAGTATATGAATATGCATTAGCATCAATATTTTTATTTGAAATAAAGATATTAAAATCTGAATTTTCTCTATAAATATCTGCAACATATACATACTGTGGACACTGAGAAAAATCATAATTTTCAGTACTAGATACATATGATGGAAAAGTAACAGTTCTTGATATATATACTTTATTATCAATAGTAAGAGGTGAATCTACATTTTTAAAACCATCTTCTGTATTGAAATCATAATCATTAACATACACATTTGGATCTATTGAAAATGAAAAATTATAATTTTGATTCCAATTTTTTACTTCATACGTATCATTTTCATCATTAAGTGAAGCACCAAAGAATTCGAATAAAGTTGCATCAATCTTAGTTAAAGTATCATTTTCTCTATCATCAGGTCCATAGAGATTAATAGAAAGTTTAGCACTGGTTACTCCCACATCATCACTAACCATTGGTTCAATTGGTAGTGGTGTCTTATAAGTATATGTATATTCACACGTATTTCTTAGAGTATCAGCCTCTACAAAATTGGGCATAACAAAGTAACAAAAAACAAAAATAAAGAAAAAAGATTTTATTAGTATTTTAGCGCGCATAATTCAACTCCACCTTAATCAAATCAAGTATATCAAAAATAATAGAAAATAGCAATCTTAAATATTCGATACGAAACTGAACTCATACTAAATTCATTTTGATTTTCATATTATTTTTAAATAACATAAAAAGCACTAAATTCCCATTCAGTACTTTATCTTTTATAAAATTATTTTTCTAATTTTTAATACTATCCCAACAAGTCCACCATGTTCCCATATCACCAGCATTTTGATCTACTGTAACTTTTGAAATTGTATTAAATAGTAAATTCACAATAGTAACTACAAAGAAGATTGCAACAGCATAAATACAACGTTTAATTAGTTTACTTTGTGCTTCCTTAACTTGTTTTTCATCTGATGAAATAACAGCTTTACCTAAGTCAATGGTACCAAGTACAATCAAAATGATGGGAATACCAATTTGAATAATTGGAAATACTCCAAGTTTTATAATTCTAACAAGAAATCCTAATCCTCCGCAAGCATCTACCATACATATCACTCCTCACTTAATAACTTAATCATATAGTAATTTTTTATTTTTGTCAATTAATTCCTTTTAAATAAACCAAATATTTTACCATCTGATTTATTATCTTTATTTTGGACTATTCCTAATTTACCAAGAAAAGTCGCTAAAGCTGGATTTTTAGCTCGATCATTTAATGGTGGAATACTATAAAATACTTTTGTTTTTCCTTCATATTCAAAATCCATAATATCACTATTAGATAATAAACTCTTATTTAAAATAATCTTCTTACCTTTTAACTCTTCCAATACTCGTCTATTTCTTCTCATCATTTTATTTAATTTAATAATAGAAGGTTCAATTAGATAAAGAACATCGCCACAAACGCCTTCATTATTTGAATCATTTAAGTCGATCAAAATAATAGCTGCATCTTTATGCTTTACTACTTCAGTCATCAAGTCTTGATCATTCACTGACACCATATTTCTATCATTAAAATAAAGAAAATCATGGCGATTTACTTCAATAGCTGTAACGCTCATCCCATAAGTCTGCTCTAACTCTTTCTTTAAAAGATAAATTAAAGTAGTACTTCCAGCATGATCTGTAATATTTTTAATACCAATGATTCTAGAACCTGCTACTACTTTGGCATTTATCGTAGTAGATAAATCATTTAATTGTTGAATATGAGCTACATCTTTATAAGTATTGGGATGCTCTAAGAAGTATTTTACGCCATCAAGATTTGTTGTAAAGTTATAAATGCCCATAGAAATAATCTTGGACAAATAACTACTAGACGTTGAAATTTCATTATTAGGAAGTACCAAAATAATTTTATCAGCATCTAATCCCATTGATATTTTTTGTAAGTTAGTAATATCGTTATAATTTTCAATAGCTGTAATATCTAAAATCATTCTGGCATAAAAGAAATTTTTAAACATGTCAACTAATTCATCAGCAGTATGAACTCCATCTACACTTTTAATAATGTCTATATCTAATTCGCTTAACATGGATTTTGCTTCATTAGCAACTATTACATTCATCTTTTACACCATCTTTCTTTTTAGCGTTCATAAATTGTTGTGGTTTCACCTGATACTTGTAAATAATTACCTAATGGTAAAAACCTATTGAGAAATGGAATATTAATATTAACAAAGGTAACTACCTGATAATATGTGCCACGGTAATTACCACTATTCTTATTTCCGCTGACATTAATAGCATGAACACAGTATCCTGCAGTCCTATCACACGTATATTCACTAGGATCTAAGCCGTCAAAAACAGAAGTTTCATCAAAGTAATCAGCTGGTACATAGTAATTCATTCTTTGTACATATGATGCTATTTGCGATTGAGCATTTGTTGTATATCCTTCTGATTGTTCAATAATATCAATAATCCCATTTTTAACCCGGAAAGCCCTCGTATAATTTACAGAATAAGCCAAATAACCATTAATCAACAATACAAATGCTAAAATTATTTGGAGTGCAAATGCTCCACCAACAGCTTCTCTCATACCTTTAAAACACCCTTCCCAAGCTTTCCGCGTTTTTTTCTTTACTTACTATCTTTTATGCTTTTTATAGCTAATTTATATTTTTTTGATTAACTTCTCTTTTCATTCGTTGTAGATTCAGTCCACTGATCAGTTACAGTATTCTGAATAGTTGGCCAAAAAGCCCAAAAAAATACTATAATTGCACCAATAATAATGATAGTAATAACTGTCATATTTAATTCTCCCGTTGCTTCTTTCATTTAAAAATACACATCCTTTCCTATTATCAAATTTATTATAACAAATATTTTATTTGTTGTAACTATTTTTTTTCATTTTTACGTCAACCCATCATATTAAACATTGACGACAAAATAACTACCATTGTTCCAAGACCTGTTACAACAAGCATAATCATTGTCTGTTGTTCCATATGATTTAATCTTTCTTTATATTTCGTTTCACGTGCTTTGTTTTGCAAATTCGAAACAGTTCTTGAAAACATCAATAATCGTTCTTGTTTTTTTTCTTGTTCTCCAATTCCTAGACGATATAAAAGACGCATCATTCGCATAGAGTCTCTAACTGGATATTCATTCGCAAATTCCATATAAGGATCAATACTAGAGTCACCTGAATTAATTTTTTCTATCATTTCTCTTAAACCATGTTTAAATATTTCAGGTGCTGATTCCAAACTTTTACCAATTGCTACTGGTACTGTATAATGTTGAATTAAAATCTCTAAGCTCTTTAAATAGTATGGCAACATCAAGTCAATTTCATGCAAGTGAGCCTTATAATACTTTTTTAATTGCGTATAAGGAAGTTTAAAAACAAGAAAAGCTATTCCTATTGCTAATGCAACATTTAATAGACTAATAGAATCAAGAAAAATAAACAAAAAGATAAAGGCAACTATTACTCCATATTGAATTCTTTTATCAAATAAAACATCTGGTTTTGCATCTTCTCCATATTTTGCTCTTACTAAAAAATCGTAATCATCTTCCCTCAAGACATTAAAATAATGTTTATTATCTTGAATAAATTTCTTACTATCAATCGTTTTATTATAAATTAATACAAACAAGATAATGACAGCAACGAATAACATTTCCATAACTATTCAACCCCCACATTTTCATTATAGTATCTTTCACCTTTCATCAAGAAATAACTGTTAAAGATGATAATACCATGTAACATAACCTGAACATATGTCTGCTCTATCATAGCTAAGTAATTTTCACTACCAAGCATATATTGTATTAACATAACAAGGGCAAATAGCATGACACCATATTGCAAGAATTTTTTATGGAAATTAGCTCGATCAAGTCTATCACGATAAACACTTTCAACAAGGGTATCGATATCAAGTTGCATATTTTCAAGACTTTCTCCAGAATCTTTAGCACCTTCTCTAGTGATTTGTAAGAATAATTGATGCATATTCTTGACTATGTAATATGGATATTTATTATTCATATACTCTATCGATTCGTCAATTGAACCATTTTCATACGAAAGTTCTATCATGTGTTCTACATCACTTTTCACAGGATCTTCTAAAATGCCTGAGTCTCTCACTCCTTCAAGAGATTTCACAAAGCTCTGAGTCGTTGTAAATTCCATAATAACATTACTTGTATAAACCTGAATTTGTTCAAAGATATATTCACTATATACTCTTTTACATCTTAAGAAAGCAAGATATGGAATAAGAGCAATAGCTAACGTGGCATAAATAATACTAACTATAATATTATAAAAATATATATATGTTACTACAGCTGCAAAGCCTCCTAACATTAATACTTGAGTCAAATATTGTCTTGGCGTATATTCTTGTCCTAATTCTTTTGTTTTTTCTCTTACTACTTTAAAAGAATAAGGAGCAAAGCGATCATATAGAGCTTGAAATTGTGAGGTAAAGTATTTTGCTACATTCTGCCCTTTATAATTACGATACAATAAAACTAAGGCAGCAATAATAACTAATAAGAATAATACCATAAATTTTCCTCCTTCCTATTGATCAAAATTAATTCTTGGTAATGATTCTTGTGTATTTAATGAAGTTGTAGCAGTAAAATTTGGAGTAATAATCTCATTATTATCTGGTACTTCTACATTAGTAGACAAGGAAGGAGCTTCTTGAGTATCCATACTTTTATTCATTACTTCTTCTACTTCATTACTTAAATTATTCATGGAATCCCCAGTCGTAAATAACTGATCAATATGTATATTCTGATTTTCTAGATATTCTCTTAAGTGATCACTTGGCATATTTTGTACAGGAGCCTTACCAAAGGTCTTTTGATAAAGTAGATGTGTTTGTGGTTTATTATCATCATCTACATAAAATTCCACAACTTCATCAACTTCACGATGAAATTTTCCATACTCTTTACTATAATAAGCTTTAATGTGAACTCCTAATTGAATATAACGATAAATAGTATTTAAAAATTGGTCTACATCAATATCAGACTCTAACAATGAATAAAGACGATATGGTATAGAACTAGCTTTATCAGCATGAATAGTTGATAAAATATTGTGTCCTGATGAAATAGAGTTACGAACGGCCGTTACTGCTTCAGCACTACGAACTTCTGATAGTAAAATCCATTTAGGATTCTGTCGCATACAGGCTACTAGAATTTCTGAATAACTAGCAATATTATTCGTTTTCATAGCTACAATGTCTCGATGGGGAAAGATTTTATCTAAGTGTAATTCTAGTGTATCTTCGATGGTAATAATCTTTTCATTTTCTTTCGTATGACTAGCTAAGTATTTAACAAATTCTGTTTTACCAGAACCAGTTTCTCCACTAACCATTATATTACAATGCCCTTCAACACATTTTATAAGGATATCGTGAATATTGGCTGTGAAGTAATCCTCTGCTAATAATTTTTCTTTACTAAGTCTTATTTTAGCAGGCGTTTTACGAATAACAACAGCAATTCCATTTGTTGCAATTGATTCATGCAAGAAGTTAAGACGTAATTCTGTACTTTCAGCATCCAAAAATGGTTTGGCCATATTAAAAGTTGTTCCCATAACATTAGAACATTGAAAGGCTAATTTATCTACAAAAGCATCATTTAGCCCTTCAATTTCTATTCGCTTCGAACCATAGGTTAATGATCTAATCCATATTTGTCCATGGTTACAATAGGAAATATCAGTAATATCATCATCATCAATTAGTGGTTGAAATAAACCAAAGTCAATCTTATCAAAAATAGCATCATTCATTCTAACCACACTCCTTTAAATTCATTTTTATTGTTGTTGTGTTGCTGCTAATTCCTGATCTGTCATAGCAGTAACATTATTAATAAAGTTACGTAAATCTTCACTAGATACTTTAACATCCCCTGGATCTTCTTCTAGACTCTCAGCTGTTGGTACTGGAATAATTTCAGAATCATAGGCTCTTAAGTAACTAGCTTTTCTAAGTAACAAGTGATATTCTTCTGGAACAGCAAAGATAATTTGAGCAGGTGTTCCTTTTTCATCAAGATTAGCAAATACGTTATTACCATTAGAATCAAAAACTGCTAAAACTTTTACGTTTTCTAGTAATTTACCAATCATAATTCTATCTTCTGTAACATTACCATTTGCATCTGTTGGATTCGTAATTTTTAAATATATATCTATATAATTACCTGGATAGATAGAGTTACTATAAGAAGTTGTCATATTAACAGCCAAATTATATAATACATAACCTTTTGGATAATTATAAATAATTGCAGCTGGTAATTGATCACGAGTTACTACACTCCGTGAATAGAATAAACTTCCTTCCGGAATGACGCTATCTCCTGCAGAATACATATCTATAACATCTTCTGCATTTCGATATACATCACCAGCTAACATAGCCGGTGGTACTTCCATAGTACCAACCATATCTTCTGTTATTTGTGTACTTGGATTAATCGTAACTAAAGCATATGGTACACTAATTGGATTTACTGCTTGGTTTACTCGCATATTATAACCTACATAAAGAACTATAATAGCTAGAATAACGCCAACTACAGTAACTGTATTTTTGTTAGTAAAAAACTTTTTTATACCAATTACTAAATTATTCATATATTTCCTCCTTCTTATTCATTAACCATCAACTTCACTATAATCAAGTTCCCCACGTCTTGTCATGTCTGTAATAAATTCATTGGTCTTATAAGTACTTTCTAATATAGCATCAATTTGATTACTAATACCTAATGTTTCGCTATTAAAAGTTGCAGAAGTTGAAGAATCAACTTTAATACTTACTTTAGGTGGTGTTTCATTAATATCATAAAATTTTATACTATAGCTTCGATTATTAGCAACGTTTTGAGCAAAACGACGTATAAAGCTTTCGGCAAACATTTCTTTATCAATACGAAGATTACCATAGAGACGGTAATAACCAATATCTACCGCATCGGTCATAGCCGCCTCTGTAGTCTCTCTTAACAAATAATAATCAAGTTCATTACCTGTTTGATAATTTTGAACAATATTTACTACACCGAAGGTAAAAAGCGCTAAGATAATAATTCCAATGATCATCATACCTCTACTCATTTTTACTCTCCTCCTCTTCTACTAGCACTCTCGCTTTGATAAGTATCGTAACAAAGTTGGCTATCTTGATAAATTGCAGTATCACACTGAGTAGCACTAGATTGATTATTACATCCGATTAATCCACGTTTTACCAAGAAGTCTGTTCCATATCTTTCTGACATTTCATCAATAAATGAACTCTTATATACTGAAATACCAGGTGTTTTATTAATTCCAGCTGAAGATTGTGATTTATCATCAGTTGGATTTAAATAACTTCCTTGTTCTGAATTATAATTTCGAATAGCATTAATAGTAGTTGGAGTTAAAGTAAATTCATAATCTAGATATTTTTCTTCATTTGCTTCATCATATATACTATTACCAGCTTTTTGAATATTTTCTCGTAATGCTACTGGTTGTACTAAATAATCTTGATTAGACAAGTTAGTAGCACCACAACTCCAGTTAAAGTATGGATCTCTAGTACTTGATCCTTCTTCTGATGCAGGGAATAAATTAGTTAACGAAATAGATCTAAAGCCATAAGCATCTGTAATATCCCATTCACAATCTTCCTCATCTGGATCACATTCATAATCACACTCTTCAACAGAAGGATCACATATAGGATTATCATTATCGCAAATTTCAACTTTAGGATCACATTCTACCTTATCATCATCATCTGGTAAAGCCAAAGCATAGAAACATGTTAGTGGAATATTCCAGTTATAGTAACCAAAGTTTTCAATATTAACATGAATATTTTGATTTTCATTTACTTCTTGGTTAATAATAGACATTTCTTCACTCGTTAAACCATAATTTTCTTTACTATGATCATAATATCTCTTCCATCTATACCAGTTAACATTGATTGGCGTAGAATCCATTCTAGTACAGAATTTACGACCAAGTTCTGTATAAATGCTAGTATCTTCAGGTTCTTTATCTGTTATGATATGAGTTTTATTATTTAAATAATGTTTAGGGAAAGTTAATACATCACGATAAGTATATGGCGGATATTCTTCCTCATAACAAATACCGTTTGTATCAATAACAATATCATCTCCTACAACATCAGTTCCACCTTTATTTTGTGTAGCATCATATATTACTTCATAATCTTCATCACTTTCAATTGGATTATCAACAGTAATGTCAAAAGATGCAGTTCCTTCTGTTTGATTATTACTACATAATGATGCGGCTGCATCACACTTAGCTGCTACATTTTGTGTTTCTTGTTGTTGAGATTGTGATATCAAATTAGCTGCTTCTTGAGTTGGTACAGAATTCGCTGGACATTGTCCAATCAACTGACATGAATCAGTACAATTGGCATCTACACCGTTTCTTGTTGTTTGCATTAAGAAACCATTTTGTTCACGATAAGCAAAAGTAGCACTACTACTAGCTAAATTAGCATAACCAAGCCAAAGTTTAATTGTCTCAGCAGTTTGTTCTACACTATTTAAATACCATGGAGCTACTGAAATATAATTTTGTCCTCTATTGGCATTCCAATATGTACGTCCTTGACTATCCTTTGCATATGAACCAAAATAAGATAAACCATTATCAGCAATCATTTGACTATATCTTTGATATAACTCTCTTGCTAGTGTCATCAAATCTTCTCCATCACGATAACGGACACCATACTCACTAAGCCATAAGTTTCTATTTTCACTTTCTGTATCAGAAGCATCTACTTTTCTAATCGTATTTAAATCATCATTACTATTTTTAGTTTGATAAGTTAAAATAGTAGCATTATTACTATTAATAGATAATTCATCAGTTTCTTCATTCTCATATACTTTAGTATAACATTTATTAATACATGCTTGCGTATATTCGCCGCCATCACATTCAGTAATACAATTATCAAAATCATCATCTGGTCCACCATTATGATAATTGGTTCCTGTTTTTGTTGTACATTGTGGTACTAAAGTACATACTTCTGGAGGTGAAGGAATGTTTCCAGTATATTTACCAGAACAATCCATTGTTGTTCTAATTTCAGCTACATATTCAAAACACATTCCAATTTGAGTCTCTACTGGAGGATCCCAAATCACTTCTACTGTTTCAACACACTCTACTTCACAATCATTAATGCCGTCATTCGTAACATCTATACTACTAGTTCCTGTATGATAATATTTTCTAGTACTATCACGTTCCGAAAAAGTATCACATTGAGCGCCAGTCAAATCAGGATTTGTTGGATCAGATATTTCCTTGGCATCTGTTGGTATTACTACAGGATCACTTACATTTGATAAATTATGAAGATTAACTGCAGTCTCAATATACTGATTAATTCTATCTATACTAAATGCATCTAATCTAGCTTGTGTCACTTGTTCTTCAAAACAAATAGATACTGCCGCTGCCATATTAGCATCATTTTGATAAGTATTACGATAATTTATGCAGGATTGAGAGTTGTAATAAGGATTAGAAACCAAACTTTCTACTGCAAAGCGATATGTCTTTGTACATGCTGTATCACCAACATATGTCAAAATCAATTCGTTAGTGGTTGATACCATATCATTTGGATTTAAATTAATAATTAAATTACCATTTGATACACTAATAGAACTTTGAGCTATTCCATTTAAAGTAACTGTATAATCAGCTGCATTAAATTGATCACTATCATATTGAGAATTAATTGTAACTGTTGATCCTTCAACATTAATTGTATTAGGCAATATTTCTATTTCACGGCATTGTTTTAATCCTTCTTCATTATCCTCACCAGATACAGACACCGTAGCAGTAACAAGAATAAAACCTACTAACAAAAACATAAGTGTAGATATTAGCCATGCTCCCTTTTTATGCTTCTTGATTATTGTCATTTGTTACACCTTCTTCCATTCTTTCTCTTATCGGTTCATAATTATCATTTGTCTTAACATCAACTAATGTTTGTCTTTCTCCATCTCGTAATTTTCTAGCATCTACTCTAAAGGAATAACTACTTCCTGATCCATAGAATCTTGTACATGTATATAGAGTTAATAATAAATCATCTTTTGTAACATCAACATCCATATCATACATACTTTCTTCTTTTGACTTTTTTATATATTCTTCTAATTCCTCATCTGTAAATGTATCATAGAAAGAAGCACTTTGATCATCTTCTAGTAAAGCAACAGCATATATCCTATAAAGTGCAGTTTCACCAGTAACATCAGTAAACTCAATATACTGATTTTCATTTGTAAATTCAGGATAGATAAAAGCCATCAATTGTTCAAAACGAGTCATACTATCATCATCGATAATTGGATTTCGTGAAACATTACGAATATTATGCGAAATATAACTTGGATGATTACTGTTTTCATCAGGGAAAGCATTTGTCCAAGCAAATTGATATTCCATATTAGTAACATCCTGAGCTGTAGTCCCCTGAATTAGTGCCATGTCAATATTGGTTCCTTCCACTCTTATCCAACCAACAACTTCGTCTCCATATTGTTTTGCCTGTTCTATTTTGTCTTTTTCATCCATAATTTTAAAATCACTGGTTCGAACACTTAAAAGCCACCACAGCACTAATGTTATGGCAACTATTGCAATAATTAATCCAATAATTAATAAACTTCGTTTTCTCATCTTCTACAACTCCTATTTTGAAATAGTATATGGATTAGCTTCTGTTCCATCCCCACCTGTTAAATATGCATCTTTATCTATATATATTTTTAATTTTACACTTGCTCCTTCATAATCATGTAATCCAGTGTAAGGAATTGTTCCAATTGGAAAGACAATTGCTTTTGTATTAGCTTGTGTTGAAGAATCTATTAACCAATAACCAGGTCCAGAATTATCTGTTTTAGCACTGAAAATATCAAATGTAGATGGAATAGAAATCCTTGCTTTATATTTTTTGGTTGTTTTTTTGCCTTGATAAGTGATATTGCCTTCATATATTGGAACAGTTATTTCTTTATTTACTAATAGTTTAGTATCAATATATTCAATTCCTGTATTTACAATTTGATAACCAATGTTACCTTCTTCCTCAGGATTATAAACTTTATCATTATCACCATTATCATATCTAATTTGATAAGTTACTCCTTGATCATCAGATAAAGTTCCAGTCATAATAAGTTCTACTTGATCATGGTCAATACCAGCAATCCTAAACGTATATCCAGAATAGTTTACATATTCACCAATATGACGTGTATTTAATAAAGCATTACGTCTACCACTATTTTCCTCTATTATTATATAAGGATCTTCTGCAGTACCTGTACCAGATAACACTTTAGTGTCAGCATCAATTCGTAAGGCTGGTCGAATATTGAACAAAGTATCCCCACTCATAGCTTCTATTTTTTCTGGATAAGCTGCAGGTGGAAATAAAGTCCAAGGATTATTGCTCTCATTAAAGTTAGCCAACCAAAACATATTGCTAGCATCTAAATAACTAAGGTTGTCTTGTAAACTTAAATTATAATCTTGTAAAGATAAAATTCCTATTTGTCTTTCATCTGAATATCTATTACACTCAGTAGTATTATAATTGGCAGCTGTCACTTGATCATCACACCATTTACTATTAACAATTATTTTCTTAAAATCATCATCAAGTAAAGAATAAAAATAATCATTTAACCAGTCATCAAGACTACTATCAATAAAACGTCCATCTTCACTACTATAATCCACATTACTAACTGGATCAGCACTAACTAATGTAATAGTATCATCTTCACTTACTCCAACAATTCTAAATAACATATGACTAAACATAATATAGTTATTAGGACCCGCTCCTTGATAATAACCATTTTCCGTATTAGCTTCCACAATACTAGATAAGCTTTCACTAACATTAATTGTTCTTTCTACTACTGTTGTATTATTCAATGAATCACTAACAGTATAAGTAACTGTATACGTACCAACTTTAGATGTATCTACTTTTCCTTCAATAGTAACAGATGCTATATCCATTTCTCCGTCTACATTATCAATAACACTTTTAACCCCTGGTTCTTCATAAGTATCTCCACGGCTAAGATCCATTTCTTTATCGCCATTTAATGTTATTTTTGGTCCTTCATGATCTACACTAGATTCATAATTTCCACATTTTAAATAAGTATAATACTCATTTTCACCATTTCGTTTTACAACTTTCACATTAGAGTTTTTATAATCACAGCGCTTATTACTATAAACTTGTGTCAATTCTTCTACATAATCATGTTGTGCTAACGTTTCTAAGCTAACTGTTATAACTCTTCCTTCTTCTCTTGGTAAATAGCTAGAGTTAATTTCAAAGTATCTCTTTCCACCTTTATCAAGTTTTTCTTCTTGGCCTTTGAAATATATCTGTGGATAAATTATAGCAAACCAAACAATAAGAATAATTAGAATAATCGCTAAGATAATTACAGCAATCCTCAATAGTTTTTTCATCTTAGGCGTAAGTACAAATTTTTTATTTTTTTTCTTTTCCATATGAACACCTTTCCTATTTCAATTCAAACACATACTGTTTATTACGGAATGTATAAACTAGCTGCAATGTACCATTAATATCGATATCATTAGGCAAATTCAAATATAACCGATTACCTGTATAATTCGTCTTTACAAGACTAGTACAATTAATGGACTCGACCTCTCCGCTATTATTACTATAATTAATTTTAGCATATTTATTAGAAAAGTCAACAAAACTATTGCCATCAAAACTATTACTAGTAAAATATATCTCTAGAATCTTACCATTAGGATTCGTAAGTGTTTGTGATATAACTCCACAACTAGATGTAGTAGTACACCTATAAGCATTATAAGTAGTTTGATCTTTTACTGTTGCTTCCATAATTCTTATATCTTCACCAGTTGGAAATTCTATACTTTCTTTCAAAGAAATAGTCTTATCTGTTTCTATTTCTCTTAAATCCTCTATATTTAACTTAGTCTTTTTTATCAAAATCCTATCAGTAACATCTTGATAATACAAAACATATTTACTAACATCATCATCTTTATTTACTCTAAACACTAACATAAAATTAATGGTTTCGCCCGGATCCATTTCTTCATCGCTATTAAAGGATGTGCCTAAATCACTAAAATAACGATTATACTGCAAGGTATATTTATACTCCTGATTAAGATTCATTAAGCGAAATCTATCAATATTAATCGTTCTACTCCAGTCAGTATTATTAGTTACTTGTAAATTAACAATCACAAAAGCTTTTTTACTATCTTCAACAATATAATTACCATTAGTCGTTCTTTCTGTTATATAACTGTTTGTTACTTTTATAGTGTAATTATTGGCAACAAAGCTACTTCCTTCAGAATATGTTTTATGTAATACACCAAAATAGTAATAAGTATAACCGCCAATTCCACCTATAATTATCATTGTGATAATTCCAAATACTAATCTATGTTCTCTATAAACATATTTTACATTACGCCAAAACCTTTTCCAAGTTCTTACAAATACATCTTTATCTATTTCAACATGTACTTCAAACTCTTCTCTATCTTCTTCGTTTATTTCTAAATATTCTTTATCATTTTTAAAGCCAAACTTCTTTAAGTCTAATCCTAAACTACGTATTCCTAATAAAATAAACACTAAAAATTGTAATAGATAAGCAATTAATAATAAGTCCCTCGCAGCCATTATGGCTGTAATGGTTGAATATTCATCATAAGTATTAAAGTAATTACGAACATAAACAAATAAACCAAACAAAAATAAATATTCTGCTAAGACTGGTAAATATATTTTCCAAGGCTTTTTTTTATGTCTTAAAAGTACCATTAAAGTTATAATAATAGCCATAATTATTATTAGTACTAAAAATAAACCAGGTCCAATATAATTTCCAATTGGCTCTAAGAAGTCATTATAACTATTAGTAGCAATAAAATCTTTAACAAAAGTTCTAACAACTGTTGTTTTATAAAAAACAAAAATACATAGTAATAATAACCCTATATGAATCTTTTGAAAGTTTTTAATGAGAAATGCGTAAGGTTTACGAAATATCACTTCATTCACCCCTATCTTAATTATAAGTATATCTTATTTTATTGACTTTGAAAAGAGTACTTATAAAAAACTTTTCAGTAATTACTCAAAAACCTCGTTTCCTTTTATTTAAGAAACGAGGTTCATATTAACTATTTTTTTATTTGTCTTTTATTTTTTTAGCATCAAATTTTTTACGTTCTTCGGTATTAAGAATCTTTTTACGTAATCTAATATGATTTGGAGTTACTTCTACTAATTCATCAGAGTTAATATAGTCAAGAGCATATTCCAAAGTGATAGGACGTGGACGTTTTAATACTACTGTATGGTCAGATCCTGCTGCTCGCATATTCGTTAGTTGTTTTCCTTTGGTAACATTAACTGCTAGGTCGTTATCACGATTGCATTCTCCAATAATCATGCCTTCATAAACTTCTGTTCCTGGTTCAATGAACATCGTTCCACGATCTTCCAAGTTACCAATGGCATATGCAGTTGAGCTTCCTTTATCTACAGATACTAAAACACCAAGTTTTCTTTCGCCAATTTCTACATTTTCATATGGCTCATAGGATTTAAAAGTATGATTCATAATACCATAACCTTTTGTCATAGTCATGAACATGGTTGAAAAGCCAATTAAACCACGTGATGGTATTGTATAATTTAGTCTAACTTGGTTTTCAAAGTTAGTCATATTTTCCATTTTAGCACCGCGTAATCCTAATTGTTCTATGACACTACCTACTACATCTTCTGGTACTTCAATTTGTAATTCTTCTACTGGCTCATATTTTACTCCATCAATTTCTTTAATGATGACCTTAGGCTTAGAGACTTCAAGCTCAAATCCTTCACGGCGCATATTCTCAATTAAGATACCTAGATGTAATTCTCCACGGCCAGAAACTAAGAAACTTTCATTAGTACTATTTTCTACTTTTAAAGAAACATCTCTTTGAGTCTCTCTTAATAAACGTTCTTCTATTTTACGAGCAGTTAGAATCTTACCATCTTGTCCTACAAAAGGGCTAGTATTAGCACCAAAAGTCATTTGTAAGGTTGGTTCATCAATATGCAAGATAGGAAGTGGTACATGATTTCCTGCTTCACAAATAGTTTCTCCTACAGATATATCAGCAAGCCCAGCGATCGCAATAATATCTCCTGCTTCAGCACTTTCTATTTCTACTCTATGATAGCCATAATAACCAAATAATTTTTGAATTCTAAAGCTTTTTACTGATCCATCTAAGCGAAGGCAGTCTACCATTTCACCAGTCTTAATTACACCATTATGAACTCGTCCAATTCCAATTCTTCCTACAAATTCATTATAATCAAGTAATGCTGGTTGAAATTGTAATGGTTTTTCTTTATCACCACTAGGTGCTGGAATTTCTTCAATAATTAAATCAAGTAATGGTTCAAAGCCCTTTGTCTGAGTAGTAAGATCATCACTTAAACTACAAGTCTCATTTAAAGCACTTGCATATACTACTGGAAAATCTAATTGATTTTCATCAGCGCCAAGTTCAATAAACAAGTCTAATACTTCATCCACTACTTTAGAACATCTAGCACTAGGTTTATCTACTTTATTGATTACAACAATTGGTTTAATCTTTGCTTCTAAGGCTTTCTTCAAGACGAATCTAGTCTGAGGCATTGGTCCTTCATAAGCATCTACTACTAATAAGACACCATCTACCATATTCATAATTCTCTCTACTTCTCCACCGAAATCAGCGTGACCTGGGGTATCTAAAATATTAATACGATAACCATTGTAATCTAAAGCTGTTGTTTTCGCTAAAATTGTAATACCACGTTCTTTTTCTAGGGCATTAGAATCCATTGATACATTACTGACATCTTCATTGGCGCGAAACATACCTGAAGTCTTTAAAATACCATCTACTAAGGTTGTCTTACCATGGTCAACATGGGCAATAATAGCTATATTTCTTTTTTTCATTCTAACTCACACTCCAAAACTTTCAAAAGTATACCACAAAAAAAGAGAAAATACTAGCTTTTTCTAGTATTTATACTTGCTCTTATTTAGCAGCATTGATTTGACTCATTACTTCATCAGCAAAGTTCTCTTCTTTTTTCTCAATTCCTTCACCAACAGCATAACGAACCATTGAAACAATAGAACCACCATTATTTTTAACATAAGTTCCTACATTTAAAGAAGAATCTTTAATAAATGGTTGTTCTTCTAAACAGATTTCTTTATAGAACTTATTAAGACGTCCAGTAACCATTTTAAGAGCAATATCAGCTGGTTTTCCTTCAGCCATTACTTGTTCTTTAATAACATGTGATTCTCTTTCTACTAGATCACTAGGTACTTCATCACGTTTTACAGAAGTTGGATTCATAGCTGCGACATGCATTGCTACATCTCTTGCTACATCACTATTAGCACCATCAAGAACAACTAAAGCTGTAATCTTGCCACCCATATGTGAATAGATACCAAATGTCTCATTGTCTTTCTTTTCTACTCTTGCAAATCTTCTAAAACTAATTTTTTCTCCAATTTTAGCAGTAAAATTAACAATTGTTTCACTGATCGTTTCATTAGTATCAGCTACTTTTAATAGATTAGCTTCTTCCATAGTAGTAGCTTTACTATGTAATAGAGTATCCATAATAGTAGATACTAAATTTTTAAAATCAGCATTTTGTGCTACGAAATCAGTCTCACAGTTAATTTCTAAAATTACTGCTACATTATCAAGACTACTACCAGCAGTTAAACCTTCAGCAGCTATTCTACTTTCTTTCTTTGCTGCTTTAGCAATTCCTTTTTCTCTTAGCCAATCAACAGCTTTTTCCATATCACCATTATTAGCTTCTAAGGCTTTCTTACAGTCTAGCATACCAGCGCCAGTCTTATCTCTTAATTCCTTTATATCACTTGTTTTAAACATGATTATTCCTCCATTATTATTTAGTTAATGCCTCAATTAATTCTGCTTTCTTCATTGCTGAATAACCTTTAATTCCTGCTTCCTTAGCTTTAGCTTTTAAATCTGCTAAGGTTAAATCTGCTAGTGAATCATCTTCCTTTTTTTCTTCAACTTCTTTTCTTTCTTCTTTTTTTACTTCAGTTTCTTTTTTATCTTCTTTAGATTGTTTCTTTTCTTTTACATCTTTTGTTTCTTCTTTTTCTTTCTTAGATGATTTTCCTTTTTCATCTTCACTTACATAGTCAATTACTTCATTACCATTTACACTAGCAATTGCATTTGTTAAAGCTCCAAGTAATAATTTTACAGAACGTACTGCATCGTCATTACCAGGTATTACATAATCAACCATATCAGGGTCACAATTAGTATCAATTACCCCAAATACTGGAATTCCTAAAATCTTAGCTTCATGAATTGCATTTTCTTCTTTCTTAGAATCTACAATTACGATAGCATTTGGTAATTTTTTCATTTCTCTAATACCACGTAAATTCTTATTTAATTTATCATATTCTTTACGTAGTTTAATTACTTCTTTCTTAGGAAGAACATCAAAAGTTCCATCGCTTTCCATTTTTTCAATTTCTTCCATTCTCTTAATACGAGAGCGAATTGTCTTGAAGTTAGTTAAAGTTCCACCTAACCATCTTTCATTTACAAAGTACATATTAGTTCTAGTAGCGCATTCTTCAGCTGCTTCTTGAGCTTGTTTCTTAGTACCTACAAATAAAACGCTACCTCCTGCTTCAACTATTTGTTTCATGGCATCATATGCCTTTTCAAGACATTCTACTGTCTTCTTTAAATCGATGATATAAATATCATCACGAGTTGTGTAAATATATGGTTTCATTTTAGGATTCCATCTTCTTTTTTGATGACCAAAATGAACTCCTGCTTCTAATAAATTATTCATTGATACTACTGTCATATCTTTTTTCTCCTTTTCGTTTTTCTTCTATTTTGTTCTAAAAATCATCACCATTTCTGGCACTCGACAATTAAATTCCAAAATATGTTTATTTTTCTAATGCAGCAATAATATCTGCTTTCTTTAATCCTGTTGTAGCAATTCCTTTACTTTTAGCTACTTCTTTTAATTGTGCTACTGTCATTTTACTATAATCTGTAGTAGCTTTTACTTCTTCCTTTTTTTCTTCTTTTTTAGTTTCTTTCTTTGATTCTTCTTTTGTTTCTTTTTCTACTTCTTTCTTAGCACTGTTCTTAGTAATAACTACCTCATCTTTTACTTCTGTTCTCTTAACTTCTTTACTACTTGTTAGTGCTTCTTTTGCTTTCTTAACTAATTCCTTAAAGCTAGCTTCATCATGAATAGCAATTTCGCTTAACATCTTTCTGTTGATATCTATACCAGCTTTATGAAGTCCTGACATAAATTTAGAATAACTAATGTCTTCCATACGACAAGCGGCATTAATTCTAGTAATCCATAATTTTCTAAATTCACGTTTCTTTTGCTTTCTATCTCTAAATGCATATTGTCCAGAATGCATTAATTGTTCTTTTGCACTCTTATATAGACGATGTTTACTACCAAAATATCCTTTGGCTTGTTTTAATACTTTTTTATGACGAGCTTTTGTTGTTGCTCCATTTTTTACTCTTGCCATGTTTTATCCTCCTTCATTTCCTAAAGAGTCTTAAATAAGATTCTTCAAGCGATTTTGATCTGCTGTACTTAAGCTAGATCCCTTTCTGTTTTTACGATTGGCTTTCATAGATTTATATCCTGTATTATGACGGCTTCCTGGTCTACCAATCTTATAATCATTTTTACGTTTTTTGATAACTTTTGCAGTTCCTTTATGAGTTTTAATCTTTGGCATATTTCTTCCTCCTACTTATTTTTCTTTGGGACCAACATCATGGTCATGGTTCTACCATCTAATTTTGGCTTTTCAGAAATCTCAGCATATTCAAGTGTTCTGTTAGCAAACTTTTCAAGTACTTCTTTACCAAGTTCTGTATGTGCCATTTGGCGTCCTTTAAAGCGAATAGATAGTTTGATTTTATCACCTTTTTGTAGGTACTTAATTACATTGCGTAATTTTGTTTCAAAATCTCCTACATCAATTACTGGTGATAAACGAAATTCTTTCAATTCTGCTTGTAAAGCACGTTGCTTCTTTAAAGCATCTTTTTCTTTCTTTTGCTTTTCATAACGGTATTTGTTATAGTCCATAATCTTACAAACTGGTGGATCACTATTAGGATTCATCAAGACTAAGTCTAAATTAGCATAACCCGCTAATGTCCTAGCATCTTCAATTGTCCTTTTACCTACCTGTTCTCCCGTTGGACCAATAACTAACACTTCTTTTGCTTTAATAGCATCATTAATTAGTTGTCCGTTATTATCTTTTGCGATAATGAAACACCTCCATAAAATAAGAAAAGTGGATACGTAAATATCCACTTAAAAAACCAGAAAATGTGATAATATAATGTATATTATTTATCTTCGGCCTTTTACCTATGATCTTTTGATCATCAGGTGGATATTACATCGCTTTCCTTTTTCTTTTAATAGTATATGCATAAAGTTTCATTCTGTCAACTTTATTTTGCATAAAAGTTGAAAAATTTCAACTTTGATATCCTTCCCTCCTAATATAAAACTCTTTATTTCTATCTTCAATATAGAATGGTATAACATCATTTACAAAACATAATCATTCTATCAATTCTAGCATCGCCATCACTAAAAGATTCATTAGTCAAAACACTATATTAAACATTCAAATTTTCAAAATTTTTTATACATTCTTTATAGTCTTCGACTATAACACCACTTCTGTATCAATAATTTTAAATAATAGACATCTTGCGAAACTAAATTATGCTATCAAAAACAACCATAATTTGGTAAAATTATGATATGGAAAATATGAAGTATAA
>CAJFVY010000019.1 GCA_904420615.1 uncultured Bacilli bacterium
CAAGTGCTCTAACCAACTGAGCTATTGAGGCATATCTAATTAAATGGTGGGCCTGACAGGACTTGAACCTGTGACCTCTCGCTTATCAAGCGAGCGCTCTAACCGACTGAGCTACAAGCCCATTCACATCCCGATAACAGAAACTATTCTACAATATTTTTTGTAAAAAAGCAACTGTTTTTTTGCTCTTTTTTCTTTTGCATTATTAGAATAGCAAATAATTACCACAAAAGTCAATACCTATTTCAAATATTTATTCTTGTTTTTATTACAATTTTTGATAAAATTAATGCTAAGTGGTGATATTTATGAAAAAAATAAGCAATAAAGATGGTTTTCTATTAGAATTATTAACAGAACTTTATCCTGAACTTAGTCATAACAAAATAAAAAAATATTTAAAGAATAAAGCTGTATTAGTAAATGGTAAGCCAATATCAAAATTTGATTATTTAGTAAAAAAAGGGGATAGCATTTCTATTATGAAAGATATTTTAATTCAAAATAAATCTTTATTACCAATTCTTTACGAAGATAAAGACTTTTTAGTGATTGATAAACCAAGTGGTTTACTTTCGATTTCAACAGATAAAGAATCAAACCTAACAGCCTATCATATGATGAGAGAATATGTAAAACATAAATCATCTAAAAATAAAATATTTATCTTACATAGATTAGATCGTGATACTTCTGGAGTATTAGTATTTATAAAAAATTATGAATTAAAATTAAAGTTACAGGATAAATGGAATCAACTTGTAAAAAAAAGAACTTATTATGCTATTGTTGTGGGTAAACCAAAATCTAGAAGCAACTATATTTGTTATTTAAAAGAAAACAAACAACAAAAAGTTTATGTAACAAATGATAAAGAGAATGGTAAAAAAGCTATTACTTCTTTTCAAGTACTTAAATCAAACGATAAGTATAGCTTATTAGAAGTATCGATTGATACTGGCCGTAAAAATCAGATTAGAGCAGTTCTATCTTATTTAGGATATCCTGTTTTAGGAGATACTAAGTATGGAATCAAAAAGGCAGATAGGCTTTATTTACATGCTGCAAGGTTATTATTTATAAATCCAGTTAATTCTAAGTTTTTGGATTTTAAGAGCTCATTACCATTAGAATTTAAAAAGATTATGAAACATGGGTAATCTTGAAATAGCCCATAAGCTGATGTATAATGATTTAAGAAGTGAGGTATTAGATGAAACGAGGATTTATATTTGGAGCTATATTTATTTTACTTGTTGTAGTTGCTATTTTAGTTACTGTATTTATATTTAAGGATGATGAAGTACTTACAGATGCAGTTAGATTTAAAGAAGAATATGAAGAGTTAAATGGCAAAAAAACAGATGCTGGAGATGCTTATTTAGAACTTAATATTGATGAAGATAATAAAGTGCAATATGTTAATACAGAAGAAGTTTTAGAAATATTAGAAGATGGTACGGGTATTATTTACTTTGGTTTTCCAGAATGCCTATGGTGTCGTAACTTAGTACCAGTATTATTACAAGTAGCAGAAAATAACAATTATGAAAATATTTATTATTCTGATTGTTATGATGAAAGAGATACAAGACATCTTGATGAAGAAGGAAATGTTGTTACAGATCAAGAAGGTAGTGATAATTATTACAAAATTTTAGATGCCTTACATGATTATTTAAGTCCTTATGAAGGATTAGAAGATGATAATTATAAAAGATTATATTTTCCTACTGTTGTATTTGTAAAAGAAGGAGCAGTAGTAGCATTCCATGAAGGAACTGTAGAAAGCCAAGAAGATCCATATATTCCTTTAAATGAAGAACAAGAAAGTGAATTAGAAACAATTTTGACAGATGGACTAAATAAGATTCAAGATAATATGTGTTATAGTGATGGAAAGTGTTAATATGCAAGATAATATAGAACATAGTATTATTACTAAATATCGTAAGAAAATATGGCGACCTTTTATGAGAGCTATATGTGATTATGATATGATTAAAGAAAATGATAAAGTTGCTGTTTGTATTTCTGGTGGTAAAGATTCTTTTTTGTTAGCCAAATGTATGCAAGAATTAAAATTACATGGTAAAGTATCTTTTGATTTAGTATTTTTAGTTATGGATCCAGGTTATAGTGACACTAACTTACATAAAATTATAAAGAATGCAGAAGAACTAAATATTCCTATTGAAGTCGTAAAATCAGATATTTTTGCAGTATCTACTAAATTAGATGCCAAACATCCATGTTATATGTGTGCTAGAATGAGAAGAGGTTTTTTATATCAGCATGCTAAAGATTTAGGATGTAATAAAATTGCTTTAGGTCATCACTTTGATGATGTAGTAGAAACCATTTTATTATCTATGTTTTATGGTGGAGAATTTAAAACTATGATGCCTAAGTTACGTAGTAAGAATTTTACTAATATGGAATTAATTAGACCACTTTATTTAGTAAAAGAAAGTGATATTATCTCTTTTTGGGAAAATCATAATTTTACTTTTATTCACTGTGCTTGTAGTGTAGCTGATAATGTTGAAAGTAATTCTAAACGTTTAGAAATAAAGATGTTATTAAAAGAACTAGCATCTAAAAATCCTATTATTATTCAAAATATTTTTAAAAGTAGTGAACGAGTGAATTTAAATACGATTCTTAGTTATGAAAAAGATGGTACTATTACTTCTTTTGAAGATAAATATTAAGATTGCTTATTAAAAAAGCAATTTTTTGTATGAAAATCTTTCTTTTTACTCATTATGATAGTGAAAGGAAGAAAAATATGGCAAGAAATAAAGTAGAAATTAGTGGAGTAAATACATCTACCTTACCTGTTTTAACAAATGAAGAAATGAAGGAATTATTTATTAGAATGCAAAATGGAGATCAAATGGCTCGTAATGATCTAGTAGAGGGAAATTTGAAATTAGTTTTAAGTATTTTACGACGTTTTAAAACTCATGATGAAAATTTGGATGATTTATTTCAGATTGGGTGCGTAGGTTTAGTAAAGGCGATTGATCATTTTGATTTAGCTCATGAAGTAAAATTTTCGACTTATGCTGTACCCATGATTGTAGGTGAAATAAAACGTTATTTACGTGACAATAATAGTGTTAGAATTAGTCGGTCTATTAAAGATTTGGCATATAAAACTTTACGTTTAAAAGAGGAATATTTTATGGATCATGGAATTGAACCACAAGTGGATTATTTAGCAAACCAATTAGGAGTAGACTCTTATGATATTATTTATGCTCTTGATGCCCTAAAAGATCCTATATCGATGTTTGAACCTATTTATAATGATGGTGGCGATACTATTTATTTATGTGACCAAATAGAAGATAAAAAGAAAACTGGTACAGAAATGGTAAGTCATTTAGCGACTAAAGATGCTCTTTCTTTATTAAATTCAAGAGAACAATTTATTTTAGATGAACGTTTTGTTGTCGGTAAAACCCAGATGGAAATTGCCGATGAATTATCTATTAGTCAAGCTCAAGTATCAAGACTTGAGAAGAATGCTATTAAACAATTAAAAAAGATTTTGAAATAGAATAGTTTCCTATCACTTTTCATATTCTGATAGTAGTAGGGTGATGATATGCGCTTATCAGATTTACAAAGTAAGGAAATAGTTAACACAATTGATGGACGAAATATAGGAACGATTATTGATGTTAAAATAGATGAGAGAACGGGAAGTATTCTATCTTTTGTTGTAGAGCCAACCAATAAAAAAATGTTATCTTTTTTAAATCGTGGTGAAGATAAAGAAGTTTCTTGGCAAAATATTGAACGAATTGGTGAAGATGTAATTTTAGTTAGAATGAATTAGTAGGCAAGAGGTGGCTAAGATGAAAGGAAGAATATATTTAAAAAAAGCAAGAAGAAAAAAATCTAAATTTCTTCTTTTTGTTTATATTTTAGTATTTGCTTTTATTATTTCTTTTATTTTAGTTTTTATAATGGGACGTAAGCTTGAAACAGTAATTACTGGTTATGCTACTAAAGAAACTGAAAGAATAGCTATGACTATTTTAAATGATACTATCAGAAAAGAAAATTTTGTTTCAGCTTCTGAATTATATGAAATTGTAAGAGATAGTGAAGGAAATATTCAGTTAATTAATTTTAATTCAGAAAAAGTAAATGATATTTTAATTACTATTAATGAAAGAGCAACGGAGCGTCTTTTAGCGTTAGAACATGGAGATACTAGTGATCTTAGCTTATCAGGGGGATTAAAAGGAGTAGATTTAACTTACTTAGAAGATGGAGTAGTTTGTGATATTCCTCTCGGAGTTGTTTTAAATAATGCTCTATTAGTCAATTTAACAGCTAGTATTCCTATGCGTTTTTCTTTTATTGGTACTGTTAGTAGTAATTTAGATACGAAAGTTACTTCTTATGGTATTAATAATGCTTTAGTAGAAATTAATATTGATGTAACCATTATGGAACAAATTACTTTACCTCATTCTACTAAAAAAGTACCAGTTACTCTTTCTGTTAATTTAGTAACAGAATTAATTCAAGGAGATATTCCTAATTATTATCTTGGATCCTTAAATGGTAAATCAGCTAGTTTATCAACCCCTATTGAAGAAACATCTTAGATTAATACTCAAAATATCTATTTCAAATAACAAAGTTGTATGTTAAAATGAAGTTAAGGTATAGAAAAGGAGCTATTATAGATGGATATTGAAGTTGAAGGTTATAAATATAAATTAATCCGTAATGATAATAATTGTTTTGATCTCAACTTATTTAAAGAAAAAGTAACAGATTATTTTTTCAATTATGATTATATATGTGGAGATTATGCAGGTAATAAGTTAAGATTAAAGGGTTTTATGGAGTCTAATAATAAAGATGTAAATAAAATTAATGATATTGCTGGTTTAGATACTTATATTTTACAGTATTGTACTTACCAAGCTAATATTTTTCTTTTGAAAAAGGTAAAATAATACTTTATCTTTTCTTTATTTTGTGATAATATCTTTGTATAAGGTAGGAAAGGGTGAAAGTTAGTATGAATGATAATAAAAAACAAATGTTGTCAATTGTTCAAGAGGATGGTTCTATAGATGAAGTTGAAGTTGTAATTGCTTTTGAATTTAAAGATACAAAGAAAGAGTATGTGGTATATACTAAGAATGAGAAAGATGAAAATGGTAATGTAACTGTTTATGTTTCTTATGTAGATAGAAGTGGTGCAACACCACAATTATTTAGTATTGATGATGAAGAAGAATGGAATAGGGTAAAAGATGTTTTAAGACAATTAGCAAAAAATAATGAAGCTTAGTTTGGAGGAATAAATATGGATGAGGTAAAAGATTTTAGGCTTACGTTAGCTCCGGAATCAGCTACTAATAATGGACTTAATAAATTGAAATTGCAAGCTCAAACACAGCTTGCTATTATGGCAGTAGAACAGAAATTTTTGGAAGAAGCAATTATGCATAACCAAACAGTTTTAACAACAATGGAAGATACAAAAGAAACTGGCCAGTCATTAGATAAAACCGTTGCTAGTCGTAGAAAACAGGATGCTATATCTGAAAATATTAGAATAATGACAAAAGAATGGGAAAAAATAAATAGAGCTAATTCTGTTCATTATAAGTTACTTTCCTTACCAGAACATTATTTGTTAGCTTTATCGCAAGGTAAGACGCTTGGGGTTAAAATTGATGGACAAGAGGTAAAAGTTAATAGGGAATCTCTTACTAGAGGTGCTAATATAGCTAATGAGGCATTTAGTAAAGCAATAGGAAAGACAGTAACTCATGAAAAAGTAGAAGAGCCTTATTTGTTTGATCAAATCGATACAAAAGCGATTAAAAAAGAAGTGGAGAGGGCAATGTCTGAAGCTTCTATTAAAAATAAAGAAATTACAGTTGGAGATGTAGTAGAAAGAGTAACAGAACAGTTCCAAAATAGAGAAGCATCTCAAAAAAAAGGCCCTAGTGAAGAACAATTAAGAGGGATGCTTGGTATTTCAAAAAAACCTGAAAAGCCTCGACAGAATGAGAGGGGTGATATTTTTGAAAATGTATCACCAGTTATTCCGTTACCAGCAGGTGATAAGCGTTATGCTTTACCATCTCACAAAGAAGATGATAAAGATTTATTCTCTTCATCAACTAGTTTTGATGATTTAGCTAATAATCAGGATATTGATAAGATGTTTGCGGCAGCACAAGCTTCTTTAAATAAGCAACAAGAACTTTCTAAAGCAGCTCAAGAAAGATTAGATAAAGCAAATGGTACTGCTCAAGATTATGCTGCGCAAAAAAATACTCTCCAAGAAGAAACAAAGAAAGCAAAGGAGACTGCTAAAAAGAAAAAGCAAGAAGCAGATGAATTGGATTTATTAAATGTCAAAGCTCAACAAATAGCTCAAATGAAGGCAGAGGCAGCTCGTTTAGCTGAACAAACCAAAGAAAAGAATGAGAGAGCTATGCAACAAGAAGAATTAAACAATGATACTGCTCATAAGCTTGAATCTTTGAAGCAAGAACATGACAAGGCTCAGAGAATTATAAATTCTAGTGAGACAAGAATTCGAGGTGCAAAAGTAACTTTAGAGGAATTTCGCAAGGCTTTAACAACTCCATCTTTTAATTTAAATCCTAATAGCGGAACAGCTATCTTTGAACCTACTATAGATGAAAGCAATATGGGTAGAAAAAAATAAAGAACCAGTAATTTTTACTAGTTCTTTTTCATATTTTTTAATAAGAGGTGATACTATTGAATAATACTATTTCTTATTATTATCACCTTTATCCTGAAACTATTATAAAACGTAAGAAGAAGTATATTTTTGAATATCATCAAGTTTATTATATATTTGAACCAATTACAAGACCTCTTAATGAAATGGAAGAAATACTTCGTTTAAATGAGTATTCATCATTTTATAATAGCTCAATTGGCTTAATTGAAAAAAACATAGAAGGAAAATATATTACCATTTTAAATAATAAATATTATGTACTAATAAGTAATAGAGCTCCTAATAGAAGAATCTATTTTTCTGATTTGTTAGTTGTAAAAGACTTTATACCACTTAATAATTTTATGTTACTAAAAAGAAATGATTGGGTGAATTTGTGGAGCAAAAAGAATGATTATTTTGAATATCAAAAAGAATATATTAAAACAAAGTTTCCTACTTTATATTATAGTCTTGATTATTATATAGGACTAAGTGAAAATGCTATTAGTTATATAGGACAAGTAGAACGAGAGATGAAACCAAGTGAAAAAGATCATTTAGTTCTCGCTAAAAAAAGAGTGCATTATAATGACAATCTTCATGAGTTTCAATCTCCTTTAAATATAGTAATAGACTATAAAGAAAGAGATGTTTCTGAGTACTTTAAATCTTTATTTTTAGACGATTGCTATAATGAAGAGGAAATTATTAATTATTTGAAAGAATTACCGGCAAGTGGCTTTGGAATGGGGTTGTTGATGGGGAGAATGTTATTTCCGAGCTTTTATTTCGATTTATATGAGAAGATTGTAAATGATGTAATACCTGAGAAGGAAATTTATAAAATTATCGATAAGAGTGATGATTATGAATATTTTTTGAGATTTATTTATTTTGAAATTAATAAAATAATTAAAATACCAAGGATTGATTGGTTACATAAAGATGTAGTTTATAAAAAAGAGGCTAGCTAGCCTCTAATTTGTATCATTAATATTACGTACTTCGATAATTTCGGGTATTTCATTGATGATAAGTTGTTCAATACCATCTTTTAATGTTACACTGGCATAAGCACAATTAGCACATGCTCCTTGTAAATCAACGTAAACGATATTATCTTCTATTTTTACAAATTCTAAATTACCACCATCACTTATTAAGAAAGGACGTATTTTATCAATGGTAGTACGTACTTTTTTTTCTAATTCTTCATTCATTTTTATCACCAACTTTATTATAAGATATTTTTAACTGTTGGTAAAGTCCTTGTTCTAAAACAAATTATTTGCTATAATGAAAGAGAAAAAGGAGTGAAAATGTGAATGATTTATACCAAAAAGGCAATATTTTAACGGGAACAGTAACAGGCATTACTAATTATGGCATTTTTGTATCTTTAGATGAGAATAAGAGTGGATTAATTCATATTTCAGAAATTAGTGATAGATTTGTAAAAGATATTCATAAATTTGTTACTATGGGTGAATTAATAAGAGTTGAAATAGTAGGACTTGATAACAAGAATCATTATCGACTTAGTATCAAGAATATTGATTATCGTATTATGAAAAATAAGAAAAGTAAGATCACAGAAACTCCTAGTGGTTTTAAAAATTTAGCTATCCATTTGGATAAATGGATTGAAAATTGGCAAAATAGTGAAGAAATTCAAAAAAAAGACTAAAATTTATTGACAAGATAATAATAAACTGATATATTTAATGACGTCAGACATTGTTAGTGAGTTTGATTTGGGCGATTAACTCAGTTGGTTAGAGTGCTTGCCTTACAAGCAAGATGTCATAGGTTCGAGTCCTATATCGCCCACCATTATGTTGCCGAAATAGCTCAATAGGTAGAGCAACTGATTTGTAATCAGTAGGTTCCGGGTTCGATTCCTGGTTTCGGCACCATTTTATTATGTGGAGAGATAGCGAAGAGGCTAAACGCGACAGACTGTAAATCTGTTCCTTCGGGTTCGATGGTTCGAATCCATCTCTCTCCACCAGCTATTTTGCCTCGTAGCCAAGTGGTAAGGCATCAGACTTTGACTCTGACATGCGTTAGTTCGAATCTAACCGAGGCAGCCATTTATTTATCTAATGATCCGCTAGCTCAGTCGGTAGAGCATTTGACTTTTAATCAAAGGGTCATGAGTTCGAATCTCATGCGGGTCACCATTAATTGTGCCTGAGTGGCGGAATTGGTAGACGCACAGGACTTAAAATCCTGCGAAGGTCATACTTCGTGCCGGTTCAAGTCCGGCCTTAGGCACCATTATGTTTGGAGGAATACCCAAGTCTGGTTGAAGGGACCGGTCTTGAAAACCGGGAGGTCGCGCGAGCGGCGCAGGGGTTCGAATCCCTTTTCCTCCGCCATTAAATTTTATATCGCGGGATGGAGCAGCTGGTAGCTCGTCGGGCTCATAACCCGAAGGTCAGAGGTTCAAATCCTCTTCCCGCAACCATGGTTCCGTGGTGCAGCTGGTTAACACGTCTGCCTGTCACGCAGAAGATCGCGGGTTCGAGCCCCGTCGGAACCGC